>CAXTUQ010000022.1:0-22077 GCA_964247405.1 uncultured Acetobacteraceae bacterium | reverse complement strand
ACCTGTGCCGCCCCGAGCACCAAGGCCGCTGCCGCCATGCTGACCAGCGACGAGCCGGACAGCAGCACCAGCATGAAGGCACCCACCAGCCACGGCACCCCCATGTTCGGGTCCACGCTCGACAGCGGCACCACCAGCGCCCCGGCCAAGGCGGCGAGCGCCGACCCCAGGCTGAAGCTCGCAAAGCGCACCCGCGCGCTGTTCACGCCGAGCGACTGCGCCAGGTTCTCGTTGGCGATCACCGCGCGGGCGACGAGGCCGAGCCGGGTGCCGTGCAGCACCAGCGCGATGGCGCCCGCGAGCAGCACCGCGATCACGACCAGCAGCAGCCGGTATTGCGAGTACGTCGCCCCCAGCACCACGGCCGCGCCGGACAGCGGGCTTTGCGCGAACTGCACCTGCCGCCCGAAGACCAGGGTGATCACCTGCCCGATGACGATGCCGAGGCCCCAGGTCGCGAGGATCGCATCAAGCGGACGCCGGTAGAGCGGGCGCAGCACCGTCCGCTCCATCGCCGCCCCGGCCAGCAGCCCGGCCAGCGCTGCCGCCGGCAGGCTCAGCCACGGGTTCCAGCCGGCCCACGTGACCAAGAGCGCCGCGTAGCCGCCGACGGTCAGCATGGCGCCGTGGGCGAAGGAGATGATGCCCATGACGCCGAACACGATCAGCAGGCCGAGCGCCACGACATACAGGATCGCCGCCGTGGTCACGATGTCGAGCAGCAGGCTCACCCGGAACTACTTCAAATTCGGGCACTGCGCGCCGGGATCCACGTCCTTCGCGGTTTGCAGGATCTTGACGCCGCCATCCGGCTGCACCTGGCCCAGGTACATGGTCAGCGGCGCGTGGCGCTCCTTGTTCATCCGGATGGGGCCGCGCGGCCCGTCGAAGGAAACCTCCGCCAGCGCCTTAGTCACGCCGTCCGCCGCGGTGCCGCCGGCACGCTCCACCGCCGCCTTGTACAGATAAACCGCCTCGTATTGCGGCACCGACAGGTCATTGGGCGTCAGCAGCGCCTCGCCGAACTTGGCGCGCATGGCCTGGAGGAACGCCTTTTTGTCCGGGGTATCCACGCTCGTGTAGTAGGAACCTGATATGTAGATGCCGCTCGCATCCGCCCCCATCGTCTTGGCCGTGCCCTCATCGACGCCGAGGTTGCCGACCAGCGCGGTGATCCCCGCCGCGCGGTACTGCTTGGTCAGCGTCACGTTCGGCACGCCGCCCGCGGTGGACAGGATCAGCGCGTCGGGACCGGCGGCCCGCACCTTGCTGATGATCGCCGTCCAGTCCCCGGCGTCCATCGGCTGGTACTCGTCGCCGACCACCTTGCCGCCATGCGCCTCGATATACTGCTTCGCATAGGACAGCATCCCGCGGCCGAAGGCGTAGTCGCTGCCAATCAGGAAGAAGGTCTTGGCGCCCTTGTCTTTCAGGAAGTAGTCGATCACCGGCGCTTCCTGCTGCTCCGGCACCCAGGCGTCCACGAACAGGTAGCGGTTGCAGGAGTGGCCTTCGTAGTATGAGGTATAGATGAACGGCGTCTTGCCCCGGGTCACGATGGGCAGCCCGGCGTTGCGCGCCGCGCTGGTTTCCATCGAGATCAGCACATCGACCTTCTTCTGGAACACCAGGCTGTCGAACGCCCGCTGCGCCCCCGCCGCCCCACTGCCGTCGTCGGCCACGTCCAGCGCCAACGGGCGGCCCAGCACGCCCCCTTTGGCGTTGATCTCCGCCACCGCAAGCTCCGCCGCCTGCACAACGGACGGCGCCACGACGCTGTTCGCCCCGCTCAGCCCGATGGGCACGCCGATATGGATGGGCGCCTGGGCCAATGCGGGCGCCGCCAGCAACGAGAGGCCGATGGCGACGGAGGCGATCTTGTGCATTCTGGGTTCCCCGTTGGTCAAAGGTAGGACTTGGCGAGCAGCATGTGCACGCCCTTGTTGCCGTCCACGGTCTGCGTCACCCGCAGGTCGCCGATCAGCGAGCACAGCATGTAGGCCTGGTTGCGCGACAGGTTGGTGCGGCGGCAGACATGCTTGACCATCTCCCGCACCGCCTGCTTGGCGGCGTCGTCCAGGTCCTCGTCGAGGCCGATGGACATCAGGTGCGTGGGCGTTTCCGCGAACGGGAAATCGACCTCGAAATCCTTGCGGACGGAAAGGCGGAAGGTGCCGGACAGGCCGGTCTCCAGCGCCGTGATGCACACCTCGCCGTCGCCCTGCACGCCGTGGCCATCGCCTGCCATGAACAGCGCGCCCTCGTTGAACACGGGCAAGTACAGCGTCGTGCCGGGCTTCAATTCCTTGTTGTCCATGTTGCCGCCGAAGGCGCGCGGCACCGGCGAGCCGCAGCGGCCCCACGCTTTGGGCGGCGCCACGCCGATGATGCCGAAAAACGGGTCGAGCGGCAGCTCCGTGCCCCAGGGCAGCGTGCAGACGTTGCGCGAGCGGTCAATCGCCGGGTGGATGGTTTCGTAATCCGTGAACTCCTCCGGCAGCGTGCCGAGCAGCGGCAGGATGGCGACGAAGCCCCAGTCCATCGTGGGTGCGGCGTCAAGGATGTCGACCTGCAGCGTGTCGCCGGGCGCCGCGCCGCGCACGTAAACCGGCCCGGTGATGAAGTGCGGGCCGGGGCCGTCCGGCAGGGTTTTCAGCGCCGCCAGGTAGTCGGCGGGGACGCGGGACATCTCGGGCAGGCTGGCCATGCCGCCGGCCGGGAACGAGTACAGCTTCACGGTGTCGCCGGACTCGACTTCCAGCACTGGCGGACTGGCCGCGTCCAGGTAGCCGAGAACCATCTTGTCCGGCGTGGCCGGGATTTCGTGATGCTGCGCCATGGTGATTCCTTTGTCGATCTCAGATTAACAAACGGTGCATGTCCGGCCCGGCGGCATCCAGCGCGTCACCGCGACGCCGCGTCGGACACGGCGTGGCTCCAGGCGCCCTCCGGCTTCTTGGTAATGACGGGATCGCCGCCGCTGGCCATCAACTCGTCCACCGTGCGCTCAAAGGCGGCGGGGTCGAGGTAGCCCATCCGCTTCGGATCGGCGCCGAGCAGTTTTGCCACCTCGTCCATCATGCGCTTCTGGTGCGCCGCGGTCTGCGCGCCTGCCGTGTCGTTCGACAGCACGATTTTCACCGCCTCGTCCTGATGCGCGCCGGCGTACTGCCAGCCTTTCAGCGAGGCTTGCAGGAACCGGGCGAGGACCGCGACGGTTGCCGGGTCGGCCAGCTTGCTTTCGGTGGTGTAAAGCCCGTCCTCCAAGGTGGCGACGCCCTGGTCCTCATAGCGGAACACGTTGAGCTGGTCGGGCTTCATGCCGGCCTCGACCAGTTGCCAGTACTCGTTGTAGGCCATGGTGGAGATGCAGGCTGCCTGCTTCTGCAGCAGCGGATCGACGTTGAAGCCCTGCTTCAGCACGGTGACGCCGTCCGGGCCGCCGCTGATCGGCAGCTTGAGCTTGGCCATCCAGGCCAGGAACGGGTACTCGTTGCCGCTGAACCACACGCCGAGCGTCTTGCCCTTGAACTGCGCCGGGCTGGCAACGCCGCTGTCCCTGCGGCAGGTCAGTTCCATGCCGGATTTCTCGAAGATCTGCGCGATGTTGACGAGCGGCACGCCCTTGTCCCGCGCGGCGAGCGCGGAGGGCATCCAATCCACGATCACGTCCGCGCCGCCGCCGGCGATGACCTGGGCCGGGCTGATGTCCGGCCCGCCCGGGTTGATCGTCACATCCAGCCCGGCGTCGGCGTAAAAGCCCTTCGCGGCGGCGACGTAGTACCCGGCGAACTGCGCCTGCGGCACCCACTTCAGTTGCAGCGTGAGCTTGTCCGCGGCTTGGGCGTGGGCAGCAAGGCCGCACAGCGCGGCGGCGGCGAGCAAGAAGCGTCGCATGGCAAGGGTGTCCCGAAAGTTCAACGGAACGAAGGGTGCCAGAACGCGGCCCGGCGTTCCAGCAGCGACAAGGCGGCAAAGGCCAGCGTGCCGGCGAGCGACGCCAGCACGATCTCCGCCCACACCAGGCCGAGGTTCATCCGCGTGGCCTCCATGCTGATGCGGAACCCCATGCCGACGATGGAGGTGCCGAAGAACTCCGCGACGATGGCGCCGATCAGCGCGAGAGTCGCGTTCAGCTTGAGCGCCACGAACAGGAACGGCACCGCGGCGGGCAAACGGAGGCGCAGCAGGGTCGCAAGGTAGCCCGCGCCGTAGACCCGCATCAGGTCGCGCTCGGCGGCGCCGGCGGCTCCGAGGCTGGCGGTCGCCTGCACCAGGGTGGGGAAGAACGTCATCACCACGACGACGGCAGCCTTGCCGCGCCGCAGGAAGGCCGACCGGTCAAGCGCGATGGCCGCCAGCAGCCCGGCCGCGCAGCCTGCAACGTAGCCCGGCAGGACCACACGCAGCACGGTTTGCACGAAATCGGCGCCGAGCGTCGGCAAGTGGCTGGCGAACGCCCGGGCGATGGACACGCGCTGCTGCATCCCGCCCGAAAGCTGCCAAGGGAAGCGCCGCTTGAAGTCGGAGAGGCCCACGAGGTCCAGGTAACGGGCGGCACGCTCGCGCTGCTGCACCTTCGTCATGCCCGAAAGCTCCAGCGGCAGGCGCACGTTGCGCTTTGCGCTGCGCCAAGGGAACAAAGCGGGTGCCTGGAACGCGTAGCCGTAGGCGCGGGACAGCCGGGCCTCGCGCGGGGTCATGCCGGCGACGAGGAGGCGCCCGGCGGTCGGCTGCTCCAAGTCGGCGATGGCGCGCAGCAAGGTGGTCTTGCCACAACCGGACGGGCCGATCAGCGAAGTGAACGAACCCTGGGGGACCGACAGATGGATGTCGGACAGCGCGTGGACGGTTTCGTCACCGGCGGCGAAGGTGAGCGAAACGCCATCGGCCCGGATCGCGTCGGCAGGCGTCGCGGGCTGGGCCGATGGCCGCACGGCAGGCGCCACGCCCGCCGCCGTCACGCGCGCTGCTCGGCCAGGAAGCCGCACAGCGCCGCGTTGAACGCCTCGGGTTCGGTGACGGTGAAGCCGTGGCCGCCCTCGGCCGTGACCCACAGGCGCGCGCCGGGGATGCCGGCGGCCAAGGCTTGCGATGCGGTCCAAGGCACCAGCAGATCGTCGCGCGCCGCGGCCACCAGCGTCGGGCAGGCAATCTCCCCCAGGCGGTCCGCAACGTCAAAGGCGAGCAGCGCCGCAATGCGCCTCAGCAGCGTGTCCGTGCCCTGGAAGTGCGCGACCGCATGCTCGTGCTCGCGGGCCAGGCGCTGCGCGTTGCGCGCCATCCAGGGCGCCGGGTAAAGGAACAGCGGCTGCGCCCGGATGTAGGCCTCGGGTCCAATGCGCAGCAGGTCGCGGCGCACGTCGAAGCAGCGTGTCGTGTGGGCGTCGCCCCGCGCCCAGGCGTTGACCAGGACGAGGCTGCCCACGCGGTCCGGACGCCGCAACGCGAGGTCCAGGCCGACCAGGCCGCCGAGCGCATGGCCGACGAAATGGCAACGCCCGATGCCGAGTCCGTCGAGGATCTCCGCCACGTCGTCCGCCATGGCGGCGATCGAGTAGGGGTCGGGCAACGGTTCGGCGCTCTGTCCAGTGCCGCGCTGATCGTATGTCACAACTCGGTGCTGCCGGCACAGCGCCTCAAGCTGCGGCGCCCAGAACGACCCGGCGCCCCCGAGGCCGGACGACAGCAGCACCGTGCCGTTGCCGCTCAGCGCCGCACCGTGGACCTCGTAATGCACGGCGCGTTCAGGCCGGCGTGCCGATGTGCGCCGTGGTCGCGATCTCCACCAGCGCGTCCGGCTTCACCAGGCCGCATTGCACGCAGTAGCGCGCCGGCTTGTCGCCGGGGAAGAACTCGGCATACACGGCGTTGATCGCGGCGTAGTTGGCCCAGTCGGTGATGAAGATCGCGTTGAACGTCACGTCGGCCATGGTGCCGCCGGCGGTCTCGACCACCGACTTGACCGTGTTCAGCACGTGCCGGGCCTGCGCCGCCGGGTCGCCGACATGCACGACGTTGTTGTCCCGGTCGAACGGCAGGGTGCCGGACACGTAGAGCACGCCGTCGGCGAGGACGCCCGGCGAATACGGGGCGAGAGGCTTGCCGCTGCCCGCGGGGATGATCGGCTTCATCGGCATGGGCGCGGCTCCTGTGGGTGATCGGCCGGGGGCGCTTGCAGGACCGCGCCGCAGAAGTCGGCCACGGTCGAAACCCAGCCGAAGAACTTCTCGATGTTGTAGAGCGCCGCAGCTTGCGCGGACTCCGGCCCGGCCTGATGCGTGGCGTCCGCCAGCACGACGCCAAAGTATTCGAGGTCGAAGGCGTCGCGCAGCGACGACTCAACGCAAACATTCGTCGCGACGCCGGTGAAAAGGAGGTTGCGAATGCCGCGGGTGCGCAGGATGCTGTCGATGTTGGTGTTGAAGAACACGCTGTAGCGGGTCTTTGGGATGACGATGTCGCCGGGCTGCGGCGCCAGGGCATCGACCAGGGCGTAGTCCCACCCGCCCTTGGCCAGAAGCTTGCCCGCCAACTCGGGGCGGGCGCGCATGGTTTTCAGCGCGTTGGACTTGTGCCAGTTGGGGGAGCCGGGGCCGCCAGCCTCGACGTAGCCGGGGTCCCAGCCGTTCTGCAGGAAGATCACTTGGATGCCGGCCGCGTGGGCCGCTTCCACCGCGGCCACGACCCGCTCGGTCGCGGCGGCCGCGCCCGAGATGTCGAACCCGGCGATGTCGAGGTAGCCGCCGGGCGAAGCATAGGCGTTCTGCATATCGACGACCACCAGCGCGGTCTTGTTCGGCTCGATGCGGATCGGCTCGGGCCGCGCCGGCAGCACGACCGCGGGGCCGGTCGGCTCCAGGCCGGACACTTGGGTTCCGCTCGCCTCCATCCCGCTTCCTCCGCCTGTCGCTACGATCTACGCACGAACTATGCCATTCCGCGATAGGCGCTACGCTCCGAACATCGCCTTCTTGATGATCGCGTGCACGCCCCAGTTCGCGTCCACCACCTGCGTCACCCCGAAATCCACCCCCACCGAGATCAGCGAGATCGCCTCGTCCTCCGTCAGTCCCTTCGCGTTCATCAGGAACTGCCGCGCCTTGCGGAAGGCGTCGCGCATCGCGAGGTCGAGCGAGGATTTGCTCGCGATGTCGTCCTGCGCGGAGGGACCAAGCTGCTGCAGGTAGTCTGGGTAGCTGAACCCGCACATCAGCCACTCGCTGGCGGTCTCGATCATCGGGAAGTCGAGGCCCTCCAGCGGCGTGCCGGCCAGGTCCGCCCGGCGGTGCAGGATGAACTGGAAGGTGCCGGTCATCGAGCACTCGATGGCGGTGCCGCACAGTTCGGAGTCGCCCTGGCTGGCGTGCGGGTCGCCCACGGAGAACAGCGCGCCCTCCACCGCGACCGGATAGTACATCGTGGCGCCCTTGCCGATCCGCCAGTTGTCGATGTTGCCGCCGAAATAGGCAGGCGGGATGCTGTTCACGAGGCCGGCCTCCCGCGGTGCCACCGTCATGGTGCCGAAATGCGGGCGCACCGGCACTCGGATGTTTTTGAGCACGCCGTGGTTCTCCCGCACCGTCGCGTGGTCGATGGGCACGCCAGGGTAGTCGTAGATCGCGTGCCGAACGCCGGACGGGTCGGTCTGTGGGGTGTAGGTGAAGTTGTACACCGCCTGCGCCCAGTCCCGGCCGCCGGCCGCGTCGAGTTCGTAGATCGTCACCACCTCCCGCGGCTTCGGCTCGGTCAGCAGGTCCTTGTACTGGAAGCCCCACCAGGCCGCGAGGTTGGTGCCGAAGGCGCGGCCCTTGTAGGCCGGGTTGGCGCAGGGGCGCAGCTTGGTGTCGAGGATGCGGACCTCCAGCACGTCGCCGGGCATGGCGCCGCGGATGGCGACCGGGCCGGTGCAGACGTGCACCCCGGCGCCCCCGCCCGCGCCCACGGCGGCGTCCATCGCCCCGGCGCCGCGCCGGTTCACCGCCTTGTTGTCGCGCGTCCAGGCATAGACGCTTTCCGCACCCGGGTCGCCGCGGACCATGCGCTCCATGTCGTCGCTGGCCTGATGGGTCAGCGTCTCGATGGTGACGAAGTCGCCCGATGCGATCTCCAGCCGCGGCTTGAGGTCCCGGCTGAAATAGCCCCAGTGCACGTTGTCCGCGTTGACCGGCAGGTAATGATAGGACGGCTCGCCCGGCTGCCGGGCGGCGGTGCTTTGCGCCAAAGCGGGCGTGACCAAGGACGCACCGCCGGCCAGCACCGCCGCGGCACCCCCGGTCGCGACGAAGCCGCTGCGCAAAAAGGCGCGGCGCTCGGCGCTCAGGTCGTCCCGCAAGGCGGCGCGGTGCGCCTCGAAATCAGGACAGTTCGCGTCGTCACCTTGGCACATCGGTCAACCCCGTCCTTGTGTCGGTCCCGCTCGAAACGGGCGGTCCGGGCGCAGCAAGCATCGTGCCACGCCTTGCCTGGCGGCACGGGAGGCCATTAGGCTGTCATGGCGTGCTGGGGGCAACCTGGCCGACTCTGCATGGAGGACGGGACGATGCAGCACCATCTTGTAGCGATTGCGAGCCTATGCGGCGTGCTGCTGCTGCCGGCAGCCAGCACGCGGTCCGCGGAGGGCAAGCGTTTCCCACAGCTCTCGGTCGAACAGCTCAATCCCGAACAGCACAAGGTCGCGGACGAAGTGCTGAAGGTGTCCAGCCTCGGCATCCAGGGACCCTACAACATTTTGCTGCGCAGCCCGGTGATGGCGCAGCGGATGGTGGCGCTGCTGGACTACCTGCGCTTCAACACCTCCGTGCCCCGCCGGCTGAACGAGTTCGCGATCCTCATCCAATCGCGCCTGTGGACCTCGCAGGTCGAGTGGAAGGCGCACTACCCGCTGGCCATCAAGGCGGGCCTGTCGGAAGCGGTCGCGGCGGACCTGCAAGCCGGGCGCCGCCCGGGCGCCATGCAGCCGGACGAGGCGGCGGTGTACGACCTGTGCATGGACCTTTCGACCCGGCACGCGCTGTCGGACCAAGCGTTGGCGGAGGCGCGGAAACACCTCAACGACCAGCAGATCGTCGATCTCGTCACGGTGTCCGGCACCTATGTGACCGTGGCGATGCTGCTGGCCGCCGGGGACGAGCCGACGCCGGACGGCTCCAAGCCATTGCAGCCGATGGCGGCGCGCTGATGGACCCCGTGCAGAACGGCCGCCGCGACCTGCTGCTGGCCCCCCTGCTCGCCGCCCCATTGCTTGGCATATCATCGCTGGTGCTGACGCAGGCCGCCGAAGCCAGCCCGCTCAACCCGGCGCAAACCATTATCCAGCCGCCCGCCGAGCATGCCTGGATACCCAACAAGGGCTACCCCGAGCGCAGCGTCGATATGTGCCCGCTGGCCGGGGACACGACCAAGCCAGGCCTGTACTACACACTGGTGCGCTGGTGGCCCGGCTACATGAGCGCGCCGCACACCTACGTCACCGACCGGCTCTGCGTCGTCGTGTCGGGCACTTGGTGGTGCAACAGCGGCGCGGACTTCGACCCCGCCGCCTGCGTGCCGGTGGCGGCGGGCAGCTTCGTGCGCCGGGTGGCGGGCACGCCGCACTACGACGGCGTGATCCGCGGGCACAACGAGCCGGCGGTCATCGCCATCTGCGGCATGGGGCCGGTCGGCTATGCCCTGTCCGACCCGTCCCAGCCCGGCTGGCGGGCGGTATGAGCGAAAGGTCCTCCATGCAGTTCACCGGCAAGCGCGTCGTTGTCATGGGCGGGAGCCGCGGCATCGGTCGGTCCGTCGCCCTCGGCTTCGCCGCCGCCGGTGCCGCGGTGTCGATCTGCGCCCGCACGGAGGGGCCGCTCAATGCGACGCGGAAGGAGATTGAGGCCCTGGGCGTCACCGCACACAGCGCCCCAGTCGATCTGGCCGACGCCGATGCGGTGGCGCGCTACGTGCCCGCGGCGGCGGCGGCGCTGGGCGGCTTGGACGTGCTGGTGAACAACGCGTCCGGCTTCGGGATGACCGACGACGAGGAGGGCTGGGAGGCGTCGCTGTCGGTGGATGTGATGGCGGTGGTGCGCGGCAGCCGTGCCGCGGTCCCGCTGCTCAGCGCCGGGTCGAGCATCGTCAACATTTCCTCGATCTCGGCATTGCGCGCGTCGTCGCGCTCGGCCCCGTACGGCGCGGCCAAGGCGGCGGTGATGCACTACACCGCGAGCCAGGCCAAGATGCTGGGACGCCGCGGCATCCGGGTGAACTGCGTCGCCCCCGGCTCCATCGAATTCCCCGGCGGCACCTGGGAGCAACGGCGCACCGACGACCCGGCGCTTTACAACAGCATCCTGGCGCAAATCCCGTTCGGCCGCCTGGGCCGGCCGGAGGAGGTCGCCAGCGTGGTGCTGTTCCTCGCTTCCCCAGGCGCCGCCTGGATCACCGGGCAGAGCATCATTGTCGATGGCGGGCAGCTTATCGGGCCGTAGCCCGCGTCATCAGGCCTCCTTGCACCAACGCGCGACCTCCGCATGGGTCGCGAACCAGCAGCCGCCGCGCGCCTTGGCATGGGCGATCAGCTTCTCCAGCACCGGCATGCGCGAGCGGTGGCCGGAGATGTGCGGATGCAGCGTCAGCAGGAACAGCCCCCGCTCTTCCCAGGCGGCGTCGAACTCGGCGGTGAAGATTTCCAGCACGGAGGACGGCGGCGTGTAGGGGCGGAGCGCGCTGAACCGGACGAAGTTGTAATACACGGCGTCGTCCCGAATCCACTCAGGCGGCAGCTCCACCACCCCGGTCGGCTCGCCATCCGCCATCAGTTCATACGGGTCGTCGTCGGCCATCAGCGAGCTGTCGTACAACAGGCCCAGCTCACGGATGATGGCCATGGTATCGACCGAGAAATCCCAGCTCGCGGTCCTCATACCGACCGGGCGGGTGCCCGCGATGCGCTCCAGCGTGTCGGCGGCGCGGAAGGTGAGGTCCCGCTCGACGCCCGGCGGCAGGGTCGTGTTGGCCTCGTGTATCCAGGAATGGATGCCGATCTCGTGCCCCTCCGCTGCCACGCGGCGCACCTCGTCCGGGTACAGCAGGGCGGAGACGGCGGGGTAGAAGAAGCTGGCCGGGATCGCCTCGCGGGTCAGCAGGCGAAGGATGCGGGGCATGTCCTGGCGGTTGCCGTACTGACCCTGGCTGATCCGCATCGGGCTTTCGTCGCCGTCGCGCAGCGGGATGGTGTCATGGTCGGCGTCGAAGGAGATGGCGACGGCGCAGCGCGCGCCGCCGGGCCAGGACTTGGGCGCCAGGCTGCGCCCGGCGCGGGCGCGGCCGGTGATGCGGCGCCAGGTGTCCTCCGGCCACTGCCAGGGTTCGCCGTCGGGGTGCTTGGGTCCGCTCATGGATCAACCTCGTGCTTCCTGCCGCCGGCCGTGGAGGGCTTGTGCGGCGTGGGACGCCGTCCGTAGTGTCGCGAAACGGCGATGGGGGCCAGCATGGGCGAAGCGGCAATCGGCGTCGAGAGCGGTGCCGCGGCTTCGCCGCGCCGGGCGATCACCGCGGCGGGGATCGGCAACGTGCTGGAGTACTACGACTTCGGCGTGTACGGCTTCCTGGCCGGGGTGATCGCCCGCAAGTTCTTCCCCGGCACGGATGAGGTGGCCTCGCTCCTCGCCACCTTCGCCGCGTTCGGCGTGGGGTTCCTGGCGCGGCCCTTGGGCGGCATCGTGCTGGGACGGCTGGGCGACGTGCGCGGGCGCAAGTCGGCGCTGGTGCTGACGATCCTGCTGATGGCGGTCGGCACCGTGGGGATCGGCCTGATCCCCGATTACGGCAGCATCGGCGTGCTGGCGCCGGTGCTGCTGGTGCTGTGCCGGGTGCTGCAGGGTCTGTCCGCCGGGGGCGAGTGGGGCAACGCGACCTCCTTCATCGTCGAGTGGGCGCCGGAAGGGCGGCGTGGCTATTACGGCAGCTACAGCCAGGCGTCCGTCGTGGGCGGCGTGCTGATGAGTTCGGCGGTAGCCGCGGTGCTGAACAGCGTGTTCTCGGCCGCCGCCATCGACGCCTGGGCCTGGCGGCTGCCGTTCCTGCTGGGCGCGGTGCTGTTGCCCGTGGGGCTGTGGCTGCGGCGCGGCATCGACGAGACGCCACGCTTCCGGGCGGAGCAGGCCGGGGACCGGGCGGGGCTGGCGGACCTCGGCACGCCGTTCGGCCTGATGCTCAAGGCGTTCGGCTTCACCGTGCTGTGGACCGTCTGCTACTACGTGATGCTGACCTACTTCCCGACGTTCACGCAGAAATACGCGGGTCTTTCGGCGACGGAATCGCTGTGGTCCAACACCGTGGGCCTGCTCGCGCTGATGGCGGCGATCCCGCTGATGGGCGCGCTGTCGGACCGGATCGGGCGCAAGCCGATGCTGGTGTTCTGCTGCGCCGTCTTTGCCGTGCTGGCCTATCCCGGGTTCCGGCTGATCCTGTCGGGGCTATCCGTCTGGGGCGTGGCGTTGGTGCAGGTCGGCTTCAACCTGGTGATCGCCACCTTCTCCGGCGCCGGCCCGGCGGCCTTGGCGGAGCTGTTCCCCACCCGGGCGCGCACCACGCTGATGTCGTTCTCCTACGCCCTGGCCGTCGCGATCTTCGGCGGCTTTGCGCCGTTCATCGCCACCTGGCTGATCCAGCAAACGGGGACGCCGATTGCGCCGACCTTCTACCTGATCGCCGCCGCCCTGGTGTCCGGGGCGACGATCCTGACCTTCCGGGAAACGGCGTTCGAGCGGCTGCGCTGACCGCTACTTGCCGCCGTCCACCTGGAGAATTTGCCCATTGACGAAGTCGGCCAGAGGGCTTGCGAAGAACAGCACGGCGTTGGCGATGTCCTGCGGCGTGCCCAGCCGGCGCAGCGCGATGGCGCCCAGCATCGCTTCCTGCTGGGCCGGGCCGTAGCCTTCCCACTGCGCGGCGCTCGCCGGGTTGCTGGGGATCAGGCCGGGAGCCACGCTGTTCACGGTGATGCCGTGCGGCCCCAGCTCGTGCGCCAACTGCCGGGTCAGGCCGACGACGGCGTGCTTGGCGCTGGCATAGGCCTGGATGCCGGTCAGCGACGCTTGCAGCCCGGCGCCCGAGGAGATGTTGACGATCCGCCCCCGCCCAGCCCGCTTCATGCCCGGCGCCGCCGCGCGGCTGAGCGCGAACGCCGCGCCCAGGTTCACTGCCAGGATCTCGTCCCAGGCGGCGTCCGTGATGGCCTCGATGGGTTGGAACACCTGGCCCGCGACACCCCCGGCGTTGTTGACCAGCACGTTGACGGGGGCGCCGGCCGCCTGCTCGACCGCGGCGATCCAGGCGGCGCCGGCGGCGCGGTCCGCCAAGTCCACCGCCGCCATCTCGACCCCCGCGACCTGCGCCGCCGTGGGATAGCAGCCGAACACCCGCGCGCCGAGATTGGCAAAACTCTCCGCGATGGCCCGGCCCAGCCCGTGCCCGGCGCCGCTGACCGCGACCACCTGGCCGTCAAACCTGATGTTCATGACAGCAACTCCAACAGGTTGTCGTCCGACAGCGCCCGGCGCCCCTGCTCAATCTCGTGGATCAGGGCGACCAAGCGGCTGACGACCGGGCACGACAGGCCGTGGCGGGCGCCGATCTCCACGATGGGCGCGATCTGCACGTCCACCTCGGTGCGGCGCTTGCGGATCGCGAGGTCGCGCCAGACGCCGGAATGGGTCTTCGCGCTGGGGCGGTTGAACGCCACCATGGCGGCGACGCTGGCCTGCGCCGCCGCCGCGGACGCGCCGGGGCGGAAGGCGTCTGGGTCGAAGCCGTTGAAGCCGCGGGGCTGCACGCCTTCCGCCAGCGCCACGGACACCGCCTCACCCCCGAGCGCGCGCCAGGCGGACAGCAGTTCCGGGCGGGCCAGGCAGTCGGCAATGCCCAGGTTGCCCAATGCCTGGGCGAACAGCATCGCGCCATAGCCGAGCTTGCCCCAAAGGTAGGACCAGATGTCCGGCGTCGTGATCGCGTCCGGCTCGAACGCCCGCATCAGCGCGTGCAGCGCCGCGAGCCGGGGCGTGGCGGCACCGTCGATCTCCCCCAGCACCACCGCCCCGCGGTTGCCGAACAGGATGTCGCCCGGCCCCATCCAGTCCGCGCCGAAGTTGACGAAAGCGCCCATCGTGCGCCCGGGTCCGACGATGCCGGCGATCAGCGTCTCGCATAGGCCGTTTTGCAAGGAGAGCACATAGCCCTCGGGCGCGAGATGCGGCAGAAGTGCGCGGCAGGCGTCCTCCGTGTGGTGCGCCTTGACGCAAAGGAAGATGCGCGGCCAGGCGCCCGTGGCCTCGGAGGGCAACCGGGCGGGCGCCTGGATGGCGAAGTCCTCGACCGGGCCGCGGATGTGCAGGCCGGGGCCGCGGATCGCCGCGACATGCTCCGGCACCACATCGACGAACGTGACCGCGTGCCCGGCGCGCGTGAGGTACGCACCAACCGTGCCGCCGATGGCGCCGGCGCCCCAGATCAGGATGCGTTCGTCCGTCATGGCGCCCCTCGGTATTCAGTGCGAAGCATGGAGTAATGCGCGGCGTCCCACCGCTCCTCCCCCACCCGGGCCAGCGAGCGCCGGATGCCCTCGCGCACGAAGCCCAGAACGTCATAAAGCCGGAGCGCGGCGGCGTTGAAGGTGTAAACGTTGAGTTCCAGCCGCTCGATGGCCGGGTCTTGGAAGACGGTTTCCAGGACTTGGCCGATGAAGGGCGCGGCCAGGCCCTGGCCGCGTGCGTCCGGGGCGACACCGACCATGGTGAGCAGGGCCGTGCCGTGACGCCCATCCAGCACGCTGGCGATTGCGGTCAGGGTGCTTTGCCGGTTTCCGGCCCAGATGCGGCGTGCCGGGTGCGCGCCGTTCGTTTCGGCCAGGAGCGCCAGCATCTGCGCCTCATCCAAGGGGAACGTGCGGCCGGGTCCGCCCCATTGGACCAGCTCAGCCGGGGTTTGGAACCAGGTGAGCAAAGGCGGGATGTCGGCTTGGGAAAATGGGCGAAACTCCACGATGGCTGATCTCGCTTCGCAAACGGGCCTGGATGTCACCGGGTGCTGGAGACAACCACGCCGGGGCACGCGAGGGAAGCCTTGCCAGCAACGGCTCCGTCTTGGGCGGCATGACGTTCAGCAGGCGTCTGCATCTATGTCGCCCGTTCGGCAAATGATGAAAGCCGGACAAAGCCGTGATGGCGAAACACCGCGATTGAATTAGGATGTCGGCGCTGCTGGAGGGTGCCGGCGTGCAAGACCGGCGGCAGCGGTCGAGATGTCCTGTTTCTGGCACGTGGAAGGCAAAGGCATGCATCAGGCGCTCATTGTCGGCGCGGGACCTGTGGGCCTCACGCTCGCGGCCGAACTGGCGAGGTATGAGGTGCCGGTGCGGGTCATCGACCGCAGCCCCCATCCGACCGAAACCTCCAAGGCCCTCGTCATCTGGAGCCGCACCCTCGAGCTGATGGACCGAATGGGTTGCACGCCCGCATTCCTTGAGGCCGGGCTGCGCGCCCGTGGCGCGTCCATCCGCAGCGGCCGGACCGTGCTGGGGCACGCCGGGTTCGACGTCATCGCCAGTCCCTACCATTTCGCCCTGATGCTCCCTCAATGCGACACGGAGCGGCTGCTGGACGCGCACCTCCAGTCCCTCGGGGTGACGGTGGAACGGAAGGTGGAGCTGTTGGGCTTCAGTCAAACGCCTGACCGCGTCGAGGCGCGCCTAGGTCACGCCGACGGGCGCGAGGACGTCGTGGAGACATCCTGGCTGGTCGGCTGCGACGGCGCGCACAGCACGGTGCGCCACGGCCTGGGCCTCGCGTTCCGGGGTGCGGCGCAGGGTGACGACTGGATGCTCGCCGACGTTCGCCTGGAGGGCAAAGGCAGGCCGCCAACCGACGAGATCGCCACCTTCCTGCATCGCGACGGGCCGTTCGTCATTTTCCCGATCCCCGGAGGCCGGGCGCGGATCGTCGCAACCGTGGGCAAGACGGTCGCGGGACAATCCAGGCCGGACCCGACGTTGTCGGATGTGCAGGCCATGGCGGACGAGCGCGCAGGCGGCGGCTTCCGCGTGGCCGACCCCGTTTGGCTGGCCAACTTCCGCATCAACGAACGCAAGGTGTCCGAGTATGCGAAAGGGCGGGTTTTCCTCGCCGGAGACGCGGCGCACGTCCACAGTCCCGCCGGCGGCCAAGGCATGAACACCGGCATGCAGGACGCTTTCAACCTGTCCTGGAAGCTGGCCATGGTGATCCGGGGAGAGGCCCCGCCCAGCTTGCTCGACAGCTACACGCCGGAGCGGAGCGCGGTCGGCGACATGGTGCTGCGCAACGCGACCCGGATGACGGACATGGGAACGCTTGCGCACCCTGCCGCGCAGGCTGCCCGCAATTTTGTCCTGCGCTTCATGCTCGGCTTCCACGCCGTGCAGGACCGGATGGCTGCCACCATGAGCGAGGTTGAGATCGCCTATTCGAAAAGCCCCCTCTCGGTCGGCCCTCACGCAGGGGACCGGCTGCCGCCAGAGCAGTATGGCGGCCCCCCGCCGGGCAGCGGGGCCACGCCTCGCTTCGTGCTGTTTGCGGCCGACGACGCCAGGGGCACGGCGTTGGCCGCACGCTTCCCTGGCGTGCTCGACCCGCGCCCGCGGACGCCGCCCGACGCGCAACGGCTCCTGATCGTCCGGCCGGACGGCTACGTCGGCCTGTCCGCCGCCAGCAATGATTGGGCCGAGGCGGAGCATTATCTCCACCGGCTGGCAGCGTAACGGCCTCGCACAGCCGGAGGCCGAGAGGCCGCTCAGGGTCGATCCGAGCGGTCCCATTCGGCTGGCTTCGATCACCCTTGACCCGGTGCAAGCTGGCCTTGAACAAACGTCCAAGTCGGCAGATGTTTCTAACGTATACCATGGAGGCCGAAACCGTGCCCCACTCCGGCCCTGCGCCCCGCCAAGCACGGCTGTTCCGCAACAACCGCAACCAAGCCATCCGCATCCCGGCGGAATTCGGGTTGCCCGGCAGCGAGGCCATCATCAGCCGTGACGGCGACCGCCTCATCATCGAGCCGGTGCACAAGAAGGGGTTGGCGGCGCTCCTGGATCGCTGGGAGCCGTTAGAGGAGGAGTTCCCGGAGATCGAGGACCCGCCGCCGGCGCCGAAGAGCATTTTCTGACCGTGCGAGAGATGCTGGACACGAACACCGTCAGCGCGGAGCGTCTCGCGTCGATGCAGCGCATCGTCGTCATGGGACCGCCCGGCAGCGGCAAGTCCACTTTGGCCCGTCAACTCGGGGAGCAGCACGGCTTGCCTGTTTTCCACCTGGATCAAGCCTTTTGGCAACCCGGGTGGATCGAAACGCCGGCTGAATGCTTCCGGTCAAAGGTGGAGCGCATTGCCGGGCTGCCCGCTTGGGTCATCGACGGCAACTATACCGGCACCATCGGACCCCGCTTCGCTGCTGCTGATCTCGTCATCTACCTCGATGTGCCGTCCTGGCTTTCCATGCTGCGCCTGCTGCGGCGTATACTTGTCAGCTATGGCCGCGTTCGGGCGGACGCCGCACCGGGCTGTCCTGAACGTTTCGACGTGGCCTTCTTGCGCCTTGCCTGGTCCTGGAACCGCGTGCGGCGAGCACGGAACCTTGCGTTGGCCGAGAGCTTCCGCGGCTGCAAACTCGTGCTCAGAACCAGGGCCGAACGGCGCCGGCTGCTTGAAAATCGGCGTTGAAACATGCCGGAAGGCCGGCCGGGATTGCGCCCAAAGCTCAGGCCGCGCCCTCGACATCCCAAACCCGCGTTGACTTCGCCCAGCGAACAAACCTAGCCTCGCACGCCTTTGCCTCAGGAGCCTCCATGCGTCGAACACTGCTCAGGACCGGCCTCGCGGCCCTCATCGCTGCGGCCATCCTGGCCTCGCCGCACGCCGCAGGCGCCGCCACCCGGGGCGGCAAGATGATCTACGCCCGCTACGCCGACTCCCTATTCCTCGACCCGGTGCTGAACGACGCCAACACCGACATCTGGGTGCTGACCAACCTCTACGACACGCTGCTGGCGCCCACCAAGGACGGCCTGGGCGTGCAGCCCGGCCTCGCCACGAAATGGGAGAGTTCGACCGACGGCAAGACGCTGACCCTGACGCTCCGCCCCGGCGTCAAGTTCGCGGACGGCTCCCCGCTCACCGCCGATGATGTCAAATGGTCGCTCGACCGCGCCCGCGACCCGAAGGCCGGGGCGTGGTCGTCCTCGCTCGCCTCCATCGAGGGAATCGAGGCGTCGGGCGAGACCATCAAGATTATGCTCAAGCACCCGGACCCGACGATCATCCCGGCGCTGGCCACGTTCAACGCCGCCATCCTGCCGCAAAAGCTGTTCGAGGCGGCGCCGGGTGCCACGCCCGAGGACAAGGCGCGGGCCTTCGCCGAGAAGCCGGTCGGCTCCGGCCCCTTCGTCCTGACCGCCTGGCAGCGCGGCGTCTCGATGACGCTGCGGCGCAATCCGTACTACTGGAAGCCGGCGGAGGACGGCAAGCCCCTGCCCTACCTCGACGAGCTTGAGTTCCAGATCATCCCCGACGACGCCACCCGGCTGCTGAAGCTCAAGGCCGGGGAGATCGACGGCACCGAGTTCGTGCCGTACGCCCGGGTCAAGGAGCTGCAGGCGGACCCGGCGCTCCGCATGGAGCTGTGGCCCTCTACCCGCATTACTTACCTCACGATGTTCGCGGGCGCCACCTACAAGGACGGCAAGCCCAACCCGATGGCGAACCCCAAGGTGCGCCAGGCGCTGAACTACGCCGTCAACAAGGACGCGGTGATCGGCATCACCACGCTCGGCCTTGGCAAGCCGATGCGCTCCTTCATGTCCGCCACGACGCCGCTGTTCGTGGGCCAGGACCTTTACAAACACGACCCGGCCAAGGCGCGCGCCCTGCTGGCCGAGGCGGGCTTTCCCAACGGGTTCGAGACCTCGATCCTGGCGCTGTCCGGCAACGCGGACGAGGCCAACAACCTGGCAATCATCCAGCAGATGTGGGGGCAAGTGGGCGTGAAGCTGCGCATCGACCTGGTGGACAACGCCACCCGCACCGCCCGCTACCGCGCGGAGGACTTCGCGATGCGGACCTCGCTGTGGACCAACGACATCTCCGACCCCAGCCAGGTCACGTCGTACGCCGCCTATTACCCGAACATCCATTCGCTGCATTCGCAGTGGCGGGACGAGCGCGTGGATGAGCTGTTCGTCGCGTCGCAGCAGCAGACCGACCCGGCCGCCCGCGCCGCCGAGTACAAGGAAATCCAGGAACGCTACTGCGCCGCAGCCCCCATCGTGTTCCTGTACGAGACCCCCTACCCCGTCGCCTTCCGCAAGCAGGCGCAGGGCTTCGTGCAGATCCCGCTCGGCAACAACCTGTTCGAAGCGGCGTCCATCGAGAAGTAGGCCGCCCGCTTGAACCGCGCCGGGCTGGTCGCCGCGCGGCTGCTGCAGATCGTGCCGACCTTTCTGGCCATCGGCGTCGTGGTGTTCGTGCTGGCGCGGCTGCTGCCCGGCGACCCCGTCAGCGCCATGCTGGGCGACCGCGCGACGGAAGAGGCGGTGGCCCGGCTCCGCGGGCAGATGGGGCTGGACCGGTCGCTGTGGACCCAGTTCCTGCTGTTCGCCGGGCGTATGCTGCACGGCGACTTCGGCACGTCCATCGCGCTGCGCGTCCCGGTGACGGCGGTGATCGCGGAGCGGCTGCCGGCGACCCTGATGCTGACGGCGCTGGCGACGGTGCTGGCAGTCGGCATCGCCGTGCCGCTGGCCTTCGTGGCGGCGACGCAGGCCGGGCGCTGGCCGGACTACCTGATCCGCGCGGCGTTCCAGGTGGGCCTGTCGTCGCCGATCTTCTACGTCGGGCTGCTGCTGCTGACGGTGTTCGCCGCCGGGCTGCGCTGGTTCCCGGTGGGCGGCTACGGCGACGGGGTGGCGGGCCACCTGTATCATCTGCTGCTGCCCGCCCTCACGCTGGCGCTCAGCTTCTCCGCCGTCATCATGCGCAACCTCCGGGCGGCGATCCTGGAGGTGCTGCAAGCGGAGTTCGTCGATTTCGCCCGGTCGAGGGGCCTGTCGCGCCGGGTCGTGCTGTTTCGCCACGTGCTGCGCAACGCGCTGCTGTCCACCGTGACGCTGGTGGGGTTGCAGGTGGGCGCGCTGCTCGGCGGCGCGGTCATCACCGAGAGCGTGTTCGCCGTGCCCGGCGTAGGCCGGCTGATGGTCGATAGCATCTTCGCCCGCGACTACCCGGTGATCCAGGCGCTGACGCTGGTGCTGGCGGTGATCGTGTCGCTCGCGTTCCTGGTGACCGACCTGGTGCAGATGTGGCTCGATCCGCGAGTTGCCCGGTGATCGGGCGCGTGCCGGTGCCGCTGCTCGCGGGGGTGGCGATCCTGCTGGCGTTGCTGTTCTGCGCCGCGGCGCCCGGGACCGTGGCGCCCTACGATCCGCTGGCGTTCGACTACGCGGCCCTGCTGCAGCCGCCGGGGCGGGCGCACCTGTTCGGCACCGACCAGTTCGGCCGGGACATGCTGTCCCGCACCATAGCCGCGGCGGCCATCGACTTGCAGATCGCCGCCTTCGCCACGGTCGGGCCGCTGCTGATCGGAACCGGCGTAGGGCTGCTGGTCGGCTATTACGGCGGGATCGCCGATGCCGTGTTCGGCCGGCTGGTCGATCTCGTGGTGACGTTCCCGTTCCTCGTTCTTGTGATCGCCATCGTGGCCGTGCTGGGGCCGGGCTTGGGCAACATGTATGTCGCCGTCACCGTGGTCGGCTGGGTGTTCTATGCCCGGCTGATGCGAAGCGAGGTGCTGGTCCTGCGCGGGCAGGACTACGTGTCCGCCTGCAAGGTGCTGGGCTACGGCCAGGCGCGCATCCTGCTGCGCCACGTCCTGCCGAACGCGGCCCGGCCGGTGATCGTGTACTGGATGACCGACATGGCGCTGGCGATCCTGCTGGGATCGAGCCTCGGCTACCTCGGCCTCGGCGCGCAGCCGCCGGCGGCGGAGTGGGGCGTGCTGATCGCCGATGGCAAGAACCTGTTCACCCAGGCCTGGTGGGTCGCGGTGTTCCCCGGCTTCGCCATCGTGCTGGCCGGCATCGGTTTCAGCCTCGTGGGCGACGGGGTGGCCGACTTGCTGGACGTGAAACGGTGATGCAACGTGAAGCGGTGGCGGGGGCGCCGCTGCTGCGCGTGCAGGATCTCCGCGTCAGCTTCGCGACGCCGCGCGGCACGGTGCGCGCCGTCGATGGCGTGAGCCTCGCCGTGGATGCCGAGGAGATCGTGGGCCTCGTCGGCGAAAGCGGGTCCGGCAAGAGCGTGACGCTCCGCGCGATCACCCGGCTGCTGCGCCGCGCCGCCGTGTCCGGCCGGGCCGAGTGGCGGGGGCGGGATTTGCTCACCCTGCCCGAGCGGGCGCTGCGCCGGGTCCGCGGGCGGGAGGTCGCGATGATCTTCCAGGAGCCGATGGCCGCGCTGAACCCGGTGCTCACGGTGGGCGAGCAGATCGACGAAAGCCTGGCGGCGCATGGCGGGCTGGACCGCAGGGCGCGGCGGGTGCGGGCGCTGGAGCTGCTCGGCCTCGTGGGCATCGCGTCCGCGGCGCAGCGGCTGGGCAGCTATCCGCACGAGTTCTCCGGCGGGATGCGGCAGCGCGCGATGATCGCCATCGCCCTGGCGGCACAGCCGATGCTGCTGCTGGCGGACGAGCCGACCACGGCGCTGGATGTCACGATCCAGGACCAGATCCTCAAGCTGCTGATGCGGCTGACCGCGGAACTGGGGATGGCGATGGTGCTGGTCACGCACGACCTGGGCGTGGTGGCGGAAACGTGCGGCCGGGTGTGCGTGATGTATGCCGGGCGGGTGGTGGAGGCCGGGCCGGTGGGCCAGGTCTTCGCCCGCCCGCGCCACGCCTACACCGCCGCCCTGCTGCGCTCCGTGCCGCAAGGGGGTGCGGCGCGGCCGCTGTTGACCCCGCTCCCCGGGCAGCCGCCGCGGCTCGACCAGCCGATCCCGGGATGTCCGTTCGCCC
>CAXTUQ010000021.1:2637-22375 GCA_964247405.1 uncultured Acetobacteraceae bacterium | reverse complement strand
ACGGCGCTGCGGGATGTCGAGCAGGCCCGACAGGAGGGCGGACACTGGCTGGACCCGCTGGAGGAGCGCGCGGAAACGTTGGCACTGGAGGCGGGCAAGCTCCTGGTGGCGGCTCATGGGCGGTGCCAGGAGGCGCACGGTGTGGCGCGTGCGGTGGGCCTGGCACGGCGGGGCGAGGCGTGGATGCCCTACGATGCAGTGGAGACGACGGCGTGGCTGGTCGAGAGCGGCATGGCGCAGGGGGCGTGACGGCCTTCGGAACCGCGCCGAAACGCAAAGGCAGCCGCAAACCCAGCGAAATGGCGGAGCCATTTGCGCGACTCTGCGGTTTCGGCGAGTTTGCGGCTGGGACGTTGCCTGCGCCATGACGCCCTGCCGTGCCGAAGGGCGTCCGGCGCTCACCTCGTGACCTGGATGGGCGTCTGGCCAGGCTGCGGGCGCCGCAACGGCCGCGGCGGCTCGCAAGCGCCGACATAGAGGCCCGCGACAAAGAGCGCATCGGCCAGGGCCAGGCAGGTCATGTCGGCGGGGGGCGACCCCACGACCGCGATCTGCAGGAGCTGGAGGTGGAGGCCGGCCAGCATGGCCAGCCGCAGGCCCATGTAGGTCGCGGAACTGCGGCGCGCGTTGGGCGTGCCCGGGGTTGCCGCGTGCCGGAGGTAGAGCCTGTAGAGGGTTGCGGTCGCGGCGACGGACAGCCCGGCGTCGAAGAGGTGCGCGGCAAGCTGCCCGGCGCCGTAAAGCAGAAGGATGCGGGCGAGGAACGCGCCGAAGCTGGCGCCGACCAGCGCCGGGGCGAGCCGGGCCGGGTTCCATTCCGTGCGGTCGAGCAGCGGCTGGAACACGCGGTCGAACAGGCCGTCGTCGATGGCGCGGAGGATGCGATACAGGGTGGTCATGGACGCTGCTCCTGGAGGAGGTTGACGATGGCCGCGGCTGCCACGCGCGCAGCCTCGGCGAGCCTGGGCGGGCAACGGCGATCCACGGGTCAGACGAAGGAGCCGTATCCGTCGTAAACGCCGCCGTGCAAGCGGGCCAGGCGGGTCAGAGCGCGCACCGTGCCGTGCAGCGCGTGTGCGCCCGGAACTGCTGTTGTTCTCACGATCGCACAATGTTCCGAACCTGAGGGGAAACTGTTGACGTTTCCCAATCCTTTCTGCGCTGCGGCCTTCACGAAAGCCGCGAGCTGCGGAGCCTTGGGAAAGTACAGGAAGTGCTCGCAGACGGTCAGGGACTTGTAGCCCGGGTGCTTGGATGTGAAGACGGGTTCCGACGTCATGCTGGTGATCCTTGGATGGGGATGATGCCAGGAGGACGGGGCGGGCAAGGCCATGGGTTCCTGTGCCGAGCCGTCCCGGCGAGCGTGCGGACGGTGTGCGTCAGGGCTGTCCGTCCCCGACGTGGGGAGGGGCGGACTGGCCACGATCTCCGGCCTGGACCGCGGCACCCTGGGCGTGGTGTTCGAGGTCGCGGCACAGGCTGCACTGGGTGTCCTGGCTGACCGGCCCGCAGTCCCAGAAGCAGGAGGCCGGCTGCGGTGCTGGCGCGTCGGGCGTCTCGGCGTCCTTGCCGCACAGCTCGCAGATGCCCTCGGGGCTTTGATGGGTCCGCGCGTTGCAGTGGCAGCAGTGCTCGGCGACGGTGTCCACCTGGTTGGCCCAGACACCGCGGCCCTCGTAGCCGCACATGCCGCACTCCATGCCGAACAGCACCTGGCACCCTCTCCGGCACCAGTCCTGGCCGTGCGGCGGCGCGTCCGGGTCGGCGTCTTCGTCCTCACCCTCGTCGTCCTCGTCGACGTCCTCCTCGAACAGCCCGGGCGTCCGCAGCACGATCGCGGTCAAGCGCTCGACGTTGTGGCCGAGGGCGGCCATCATGCGGGCGGCGAGGCTGTGGGCGGCGATGCAGCGCAGCAGGGCCAGCTCCTCGGCCGGGATGAGCCTGCCGTTCTGCCAGGCGTTGACCAGGACGACGGCCTCGCGCTGGGCGGTCCAGTAGGCCGGGGTGCCGGGGATGGGGATACGGGTGTTGCTCATCGTCTCGTCTCCGTTCTCGTCAGCATCGTTGCTGACCCCGTCCAGAGACGGCAGCCGGCGGGCCGGGGCAAAGGCGCGCTTGCGCGGGACCGCCAAGGCGGTCCTCCCCTTTGCGGCGGCCCGCCGGCTGCCGTAGGACGTTCCTCCTCGTTCGCTGCTTTTCCTCGTGGTCTTGCGGCTGCATCGGCCTGCCACGCGGCGATCCTGGCTCAGGAGCCGGCGCTGCTTTCCGCACTGGCTGGAGCCGTGAAACGCAAAGCGCCGAAGCCGTGCACCAGGAACATATAACTAAGCAATAACAGTGTGTTACGTCAGTTTCTGCTTGCGTGTTCCCGGCCAGGCGTCGTACAACCGCGGGGACGACACAGGAGAGTGCGATGGAAATAGATCATCTTCCCGGGACGGGTGGCGTCGTGCGCTTTCCCGTGGAACGCCGGGCCAAGCCGACGCTGCTGCTGGCCGAGGAACTGGCGCCGCGGTCGGATCTCGCAGCCGCGATGGCGGACGAGCGGGCGGGCGACGAGGGGCGTCCCGACACCCTGGCCTCGGTTGTCGATGCGTTCACCACCCTGGCCGAGACGCTGGAGTTCAGCATGGGGGTGGAGGCGGCGCTGGCGCATCTGCGAGCCATGAACGCGGTGCAGGTCGAGCGGGCCTGCACGCTGGGCTGGGCCTACCGGGACGCCGAGGCGGCGGCCGAGCAGGCCGAGCTGAAGCTGAAGAACGCCAAGGCAGCCGGCTTCGACGGGCTGCTGGACGGGCTGGACGAGCAGGTGCGGCGCACCCGTTCCGAGTGGACGTTCCGCGCGCTTGCCGCCCGGGCGGCGGCCGATGCGGCGCGGGGCGCCAGGGAGGCGCTCGACTGCTTCGAGCGCGGCGAGCCGTGGCGGCGCATGACGGGCGAGGAGGGCGGCCTGCTTCTTATTGAGATGAAGGAAGCGTCGGACGCGCGCCGGCGCGCACGCGAGGGCGTGCCGGCCTGACGAGCCGGGCGGGGAGCCTCTGGGGTTCCCTGCCCGTGCGGCGGCACCACGTTTTCCATTGCCGGCGTGTTCCGGGGCTGTCCCGGGCGTGCTGCCGGGACAAGCGGCCAGGAGGAGATCGACAATGCCATGGATGCGCCTCAACCCGGCCGTGGTGGTCCAGCAGCTGCGCGCCGAACACAGCCCGGGCGACGAGGCCATTGCCGAGCAGGCTCTGACACACCTCCGCGAGAACTTGCTGAGCGGCGTTTACGTAATGGTCGAGGACAGTCTGTCGGGGGCCACCTTTGTTGGCACCGAAGCGGAGGCGGTGGAATACATGATGGCGCACAGCGGACACTGACCGCTATGCGTTGAACCATGAGCGCGGCTGGGTGGGTCGGCATGGAGGTGGACGAGGACCGGATCGACGAGGCGGTGCTGGCGCTGCTGTGGCTGACGCTGCACGACGGGGCGCGGGCGTGGAAGAGCCACGACTGGGACGCGCTCGACCGGCTGCACCGCAAGGGCCTCATCCTCAACCCGGCGAGCAAGGCGAAGTCGGTGGTGCTGACCGAGGAAGGGCTGCACGAAGCGGAGCGGCTGTTCGAGGCGCTGTTCGCCCGCTGTCCCGCCCATGCGCGTTGAACCAGGGGGCAACCGTGGCCTTTCTGGTGAACAATGATTTGCTGGACCTGAACGTACCCTGGGGCTGAACATTCAGCGGAACAGCACCATGCGTGAGCGTCCTTCCTCCCGGCTCCTAGTACTCGATGCCGAAAGCCGGGTGCTGCTATTCAGGTTCGAGCACAAAGACGACGTCCTTGCAGGTAAGGCGCACTGGGCAACACCTGGCGGAGGCGTTGATCCCGGTGAAACCTTCGAGGAGGCAGCTTGCAGGGAGCTGTATGAGGAGACGGGCTTGGTCGTTGCGGACCCAGGCCCACAAGTCGCGCGCCGGTCTCCCGAGCTCGTGCTACCGAGCGGGGAGCTGGTGAGGGCGGACGAGCGGTACTTCCTCGTCCGTGTCAACGGCTTGGACGTGTCCCGGTCCAATTGGTCGGTCTCGGAGCAGAAGGTGATGGCCTGCCATAGGTGGTGGTCGAGGGAGGAGGTGGTCGCGGCCACGGACCAGATCTGGCCCGCCGACCTGGTAGAACTCATGGCGGATGCAGGGCCTTGGGCAACGCCTCCCTTTGGTGCCGAGCCGTGGTCTGAAACGCCGTCGTGAGGCTCTTCCACTTCAGCGACGACCCAGCGATCGCGCTGTTCAAGCCCCGTCCGGTGCGCGTCCCGGCTGCCCGCGCGCCGGGCCGGGAATGGCTGAACGGCCCCTTGGTCTGGGCCACCGACGAGGCGCACGCCATCCTCTACCTGTTCCCGCGCAACTGCCCGCGCATCGTGGTCTGGCCCACGGCGCGCACGACCGCCGAGGACCGGGCGAGGTGGATGGGACCGACGCCGGCCCGCGCCGTCGCCTACGTGGAAGCCGCTTGGGTGGGGCGCCTCCGGGGCGCGACGGTCCACCGTTACGACCTGCCTCCCGGGCGGTTCGAGGACGTGGGCGACACCGGGATGTGGGTGTCCCGGGCGGCGGTCCGCCCCGCGGCGGTCAGGGCGCTGGACGCCTTGCACACTCGGCTGTCGGCCGCGGGCGTGGAACTGCGCGCGTTGGAGCGGCTGGCGCCCTTGAGGCCAGTATGGTCGTCTACCCTGCACGCGAGCGGCATCCGCCTCAGGAACGCGGTCGACTGGAACAAGCCAGCCTTGCTGCTCCCAGCCGTACGCGGCAGTTAGGGCCGCCGTGACGGTCGAGCGCTGCCACCGCGAGGATCTCGATAAGTTGGTCCGGCTGCGGGCTGCGCTGTGGCCTGGGAAACCAGAACCCGCCCACCGCAGCGCAATGACGCCAGACTCGCTGGGAACCAAGGCAAGGCAGCGGTGTTCCCCGCCCGGAGCGGAAGCGGGGACGCCGTCGGCTTTGCCGAGGCCAGCTTGCGCCGCGGCCGCGTCAACGGGTGCGACACCACGCCCGTGGCGTTTCTGGAAAGCATACTACGTGCTGCCCGCGCACAGGCGACGCGGCTTGGCCAAGTCCCTGCGCGCCGTGGTCGAGGCCTGGGGACGGTCGCTCGGGTGCGCCGGACTGGGCTCGGATGCCGCCCTGGCGAACGCGGCCGGCCAAGCATTCCACCGGGCGCCCGGCTTTGCGGAGCGCGAGCGGGTCGTCCTCTCGCGCAAGGAACTCTGCCGTGATGGCTGATGGTGCAGTGCTGCGCGGTCCGCGCGTTGTGTTGCGCCCACCCCGCCCAGAGGACGCGGCAGGCCGGCTGGCGTTGGGCCGTGACCCGGAGATCGTACATATGTTCGGGGCCGACCCGGTGAGCTTGCCGCCGCTGACCGAGGCCGCCGCGGTGCGCTGGATGGCGGGTCTGACGACGCACCCGCACGCCTGGGTGGTGGAACACGAGGGTCGGCTGCTCGGCGAGGCGCGCCTGGACGGAATGGACCCGCACGACGCCCGGGCGCGGCTGGCCATCGGGTTGTACGACCCTGCCAAGCTCGGCATGGGGCTGGGTCGGGAGGCTGTCTGCCTGGTGCTGGCGCATGCTTTCGGCCCGCTCGGGCTGCACCGGGTCAGCCTGCGCGTGGTCGCTTACAACACGCGCGCGATCCGCTGCTACCTGGCCTGCGGCTTCGTCGTGGAAGGGCGCGAGCGAGAAGCTGCCCTCATCGGCAAGGAGCGGCACGACGATGTCATGATGGGGGTGTTGGCACGAGAGTTCCGGGGCGCTTGCGGAGCGCCACGTGCCTGAGAAAGGCGAGGAAAGCGCCGGACCGGCCGCCGCAGACGGGCGCGCGTCGCGGCTTGTGGCGTGGCGCAACGTCGTGGCGGGACTGCTTTGCGAACACGGGTCGGATGCGGGAAGCCGTCTAGGCGAGGGCGAGGAGGCGGAGGTCTATGCGCTCGTGCCGGATCGGGTGCTCAGGGTCCAGAAGGAACCGGCCGACCGCGCCCTGGCCTGTCGCCGCCTCGCATTCTACGCGGCTCTCGACCGGGCGCAGGTTGCCTTCGAGGTGCCCAGCATCTTCGAGGTGGGCGAGACCGATGGGGTGTGCTGGTCGGTGGAGCGCCGGATCGCTGGGTCCTGCTTGGCCGACGCGCTGCACCACCTCGAAGGACAGCCCCGGCTGCGCGCACTCCTGTCCTATGCCGACACCGCTGCCGACGTCCGCATTCTTGGGTAAGACCAGGCCGGATAAAGAGATTTAATCGCGGCATCCGCGATCCGGTCGGACACGTGGGCCGGCTTCGTCCTGGAGCGCGCCGGCGCGTGCCTGGAAGCGAGCCGGCACCGCCTGTCAGGGCTGGCGGACCAGCCTGACCGTGCGCTGGACCGGCTCGGGCGCCTGCTCGCGGCATCCGGCGACAGGCGGCCGGAGCTGGCGCACGGCGATTTCTACCCCGCCAACGTGCTGGTGCGCGAGGATGGCTCGGTATCTGGCTTGATCGACTTCGGCCCCCTCACGGTCATGGGCGACGCGGCGATGGACCTCGCCGGCGCCGTCCTTTACCTGACGGGCATGGCGGGCATCACGGCGCAGGACAGGCAGACCGTTCTGGCGCGCGCACGGGAACACGGGCTGGACGACGGAGACCTGGCGGTCTGCCGCCTGTTCCTCGCCTTCCGCTTCCTGGACACGTCGCGGGACGGCCTGTTCCGGTGGTGCGTCGATGCCATCCGGCTGGCCTGTTGACCGCGCCATGGACGCCGCAGCGGCTTGCATGCTCCTCGGCGCGGCGGGGTTCCCGGTCCGCCCCGAAGCCGTGCGCGTCGAGGCGCGCGACGACCGCTGGGCCGCTTGGCTGCCCGGCGGGCGTATGGCATGGTTCCCCATGAACCCGGCCGGCGCGCGCCGCCTCGCCACGGAGCGCCAGGTGCTGGACTTGCTGGCCGTGCGCTGCACCTTCCGGGTTCCGCGCGTGCTGCACGCGGCCGAGGCGGGCTGGCAGATGCGCGAGGCGGTGCCCGGCATTTGCGATCCATCGGGCCTCTACCGCAGGACCCGGGCCGATCCGGCGCTGGCGCACGGCATCGGACGCGCGCTCGGCGGCATCCTTGCTGAGCAGCACAGCCGCGTGCGGCCCGCCGACGTGGCGGGCTGGCTGCCATCCCGCCCGCCCTGGCCGGAGCCGGCCGAGCGACTGTGGGATGACCTTTCGCGCATGGTGACTGATGCCGGGCTGCTGCGCGCCATCGGGCGCGTGCTGCGGCGCTACGAGGAGCAGGCAATTGGCGCGGCAGGGGATCGCGTGCTGGTCCACGGGGACCTTGGCCCGCACAACATGGCGACCCTGCCGGGCACGGACGCGGTGGCGGGCGTGTTCGACTACGACGGCGCATCCTGGGCCGACCGGCACCAGGACTTCCGCTACCTCGCGTTCGCCGACGAGGCAGGCGAGGCGATGCTGGCCGGTGCGCTGGAGGTTTACGAGCCGGCCGCCCGCGTGCGGCTCGACCAGGACCGCATCCGCCTTTGCAACGCAGCCTGCGCGGTCGGCTTCCTCGCGCACCGCTGCGGCACGTTGCCCCAGGCGCGCCCGTGTGGGCGGACGCTGGCCGAGGATCTGGCGTGGGTCGGGAACGCGCTGCGCGGCTTGGGGGAAGCGTGACGCTGCGGGCGGCAGCCGGCCTCTGGTGTTGCACCGTCTGCCTGACGGCTTTGCTGCTCGTGGGCAACACGGTGGTGCCCCACGCGGCTGGCCAGACCGAGCCGCCTCGTCCTTTTTTCCAGGAAACGGCGTGCGACCTAGCGCGGCTGTCGCCGGAGATCGCGGCCCGGGCACGCTGCGGGACGGTCGGTGTGCCGCACAGCTACAGCCAGCCCGGCCAAGGCTTGTTCAGGCTGGCGGTCGTGGTCGTCCGGAGCGCGCTGCAGCCCACGCTGCCCGACCCCGTCGTGTATGTCAGCGGCGGCCCGGGATCGTCGTTGACAGCCTATGCCGATTACCAAGCCCGCCACTCTTACGCCGAAAACCGCGACCTGATCGGGCACAACGTGCGGCACTTCAGCCCGTGCGGCGCCGCGGTCGTGGCGGCGTTCATCAACCGACCGGAGCAGGCGCCAGACGTGTCATGCGCCCAGCGCCCGGCGCCAATCCACTTCCTGCCGCGATGACGAACAACTGGATGGACGACGAGGTGTCCTTGGCGGGCGGTGGCCGGAGCATCGTGTCCAGACGGGGCGGCACCGTTTTCCGGGTTGCCGGACCCTGGTCCGCCACCGTCACCCGCCTTCTCCGACATCTGGAGGACGCTGGATTCGAAGCGGCGCCGCGGGTCGTCGGACCAGGCTTCGACGCACTCGGGCGCGAGACGGTGTCCTTCGTCGAAGGCGACTTCGTTCATCCTGGTCCGTGGCAGGATGCGGCCGTCGTCGAGATCGGCGCCATCCTGCGCCGCCTGCACGACGCGACGGCATTGTTCCCGGTGCCGGATGATGCCGTCTGGCGCCCCTGGTTTGGGCGCGGCCTCGGCGGCTCGCACCGGGTGCTCGGCCACTGCGACACCGGACCCTGGAACATCGTCGCCAGGGCTGGCCTTCCCGTCGCGCTGATCGACTGGGAAGAGGCAGGCCCGGTCGCCCGGGAGATCGAGCTGGCGCAGGCCTGCTGGCTGAACGCCCAACTGCATGACGATGATATCGCCGCCAGGGTCGGGCTTGGCTCACCCGAGGCCCGGGCCAGGCAGGTGCGCCTGCTGCTCGATGGTTATGGCCTTCCCCGCGCGGAGCGCGCCGGCTTCGTCGAGACCATGATTGCCTTTGCGGTACATGACGCGGCCGACCAGGCGGTCCAGGCGAAGGTGACGATGGAAAGCACGAGCCCCGCGCCGCTCTGGGCCATCGCCTGGCGAACGCGGGCGGCAAGCTGGATGCTCCGCCACCGCGTCACGTTGGAAGCCGCCTTGGACCGCCTCTAGCCGATGTGCCGGTGAGACGCGCCGTCGTTCTGGCGGGCCTGCTGCGCTTCGGCAGCGTAGATCTCCCCGGACCGCGCCCGGGCACGCCAGGGGCGCGCAAGCCGCAAGGCGACCGCGAACTGCGGTGCATCCCGGTCGAGGGTGCCGACGGCTAGGTCGGGGCGGCCAGCCGCGCACTCCGCGACCAGGCTGCCGTCCGGCCCGATGAGCGTGCCGGGCAACCCGCGGCTGCACTGCGCCGGGGTGGACAGGCCGACCCAGAAGCAGTTGGTCGCGGCATGTGCCCGCGCCATCAGACCATGGACGGGGTCCTCGGAGTAGGAGGAGAGCAGCACGCAATCCACGCCCAGCCGCTCATACTCGGCGAACAGCTCGGGGAAGCACACCTCGATGCACAGCGCGCAGCCGAACCGGATGCCGTCCACCTCGAAGGTGACGGGATCGACGGCCGGCGTATACCAGGAAGTCACCTCGGTGTGGGAGCAGAAGCGCTTGCCGTAGCGCGCCGCAACCCTGCCCTGGTCGGAGATGACGAGCAGGCCGTTATGGGGGCGCAGAGGCGGGGCCAGGCGCTGGTTGCAGCCGATCACCGCCCAGATGCCAAGGCGCCGCGCAAGCTCGGCCGTGGCGGCCAGTTCGGCGTCCAAGGCCGGCCAGTCCACGGCGTCCCACGTCTTGATCTGCGCCTTGATGTAGCCGGACAGCGCGCCCTCGGGGAACTGAACCAGGCGGGCGCCTGCCGCCGCGGCCTGCTCAATGAGGCTGCGGACGTGCCGGCCGTTCTGCCGCACGTCTGCGACGATGCGGTTCTGCGCCACGGCGACTCGCATCATGGGATCTGCCATGAGCGGCCTCTGCATCCCATTATGCTAACCTCCGCCGGATGACCACCGTTCACATGATCCACGGCTATCTCGGCGCTGGAAAGACCACATTTGCGCGCGAGTTGGAGCAGCGCTTGCCATCGCTGCGGCTTACTCACGATGAATGGATGCTCCGGCTGTATGGCGAGGACCCGCCGTCCGAGCAGTTCCAGGTTTTCTTCGGCAGGGTTTCCGAGCGGATCGAGTTTGTTTGGACCCGTTGCGTTGGTCTCGGCCTTGATGTCGTGCTCGATCTGGGCTTCTGGTCCCGCAAGCAAAGGGACGGCGTAAGGTCAACTGCCGCCGCGCTTGGGGCTGATGTTCGGCTCTACCGTCTGGGCTGCCCGGATGACGTGGCGTGGGCAAGGATTGAACAGCGCAACAGGAACCTGACCGACTCCCTGTTTATCGCTCGGAACACCTTCATGGTGTTGAAGGACCGCTTTGAGTCGTTGGGGTCTGACGAAGCCCGGATCGAGGCCTCAGTTTAAGTCGCTATGTATAGCCGCTTGCACTTATCCGCGGCCGTGCTCGCCATCATCGCCGGTTTTGGCTCACGCTGTCTGACAACGGCGGCGCGGCGGTGCTCGCGCTTTCTGCCCGCGTGCTCGCAATCGAAGCGGCGTGCTCGCAATCGACGGGTCGTGCTCACGTTCAGTGCCACCGAGGCGTTCCAACAAACCTTAGTTTCTGGCGCTTCTCATGCCCTTGCGCCGACCGCGTGGCGGTCGATCTGCCGCGCGTTGCCAGAACTGTTCTCGTTTGCTCCGTCTCCTGAAGCGGCTGCATCGCCGAGTTTCGAGAACCCGTTGGCAACGAGTGTGAGCACGGTCCTTTGATGGCGAGCACGGCCGGATGATGGCAAGCCCATTGTCAGAAAGCGCGAGCATGGGCGCGGCTCCATTGTCACGGACCGTGAGCAGAAATCGGCTCCGATTGCGAGCACGACCGCCGATGATTGCGAGCGCCTACAGCTATGACTGGCAAAACGCCCTGCAGCGAGACAGAAGGCCGCCATGCCAGCCAATAAGGCCCAAGAGGCTTCCACGCCGGCCAGGCTCCCGGCCTTGCAGCCCAAACCAGCCAGGGCGCACAGGCCTCGTTACATCAACGACGGTCGGCCGAACGGCCCCTTGCCGATCTCACCAGGACCATCGGCCTCCTACTTCTCTGGCGCGGCGAACCCGCCGCTTTGCCGCGCCCAAAGCCGGGCGTAGGCGCCGTCCCGGTCCAGTAGCTCGCGATGCGTGCCTTGCTCGACGATCCGCCCCGCGTCCAGCACCACGAGCCGGTCCATGCGCGCCACCGTGGACAGGCGGTGGGCGATGGCGATGCAGGTCCGCCCCTGCATCAGCACGTCGAGATGCTCCTGGATCGCCGCCTCCACCTCGCTGTCGAGCGCGCTCGTCGCCTCGTCGAGCACCAGGATGGGCGCGTCCTTGAGCAGCACGCGGGCGATGGCGATCCGCTGGCGCTGGCCGCCGGACAGCTTGACCCCACGCTCGCCCACCTGGGCGTCGTAGCCGCGCCGCTCTTGCCAGTCCTCCAGGCCAAGGATGAACCCGTGCGCCTGCGCCCGGCGCGCAACCGCCTCGATCTCGGCTTGGGTCGCCTCAGGGCGGCCGTAAGCGACGTTGTCACGGATGCTGCGATGGAGCAGCGCCGTATCCTGCGTGACCACCGCGATGCGGGCGCGCAGGCTTTCCTGCGTGACGCCCGCGATGTCCTGGCCGTCCACGCGGATGCGCCCCGCCTCGGGCGTGTAGAAGCCGAGCAGCAGGTTGACCAGCGTACTCTTGCCCGCTCCCGACGGCCCGACCAGGCCGACCCGCTCACCCGGCCGGATCGCAAGGTCCACCCTCTGCAACACGCCGCGCTCGGTGCCGTAGCCGAAGCCTACGCCCTCGAAGCGGACCGCGCCCGCGGTCACGCGCAAGGGCACGGCGCCGGGCGCGTCCGGCTGTCGCCGGGGCACGGCGAGCGAGCGCATCCCGTCCTGCACGGCGCCGAGGTTCTCAAAGATGTTGAACACCGTGCGCGCCACCCAGCCGGCGCCGTTGGCGCACTGGAAGGCGAGCGGCAGCGCGGTGGCGACCGCGGCTACGCCGATGCTCCCCTGCGCCCAAAGCCACACCGCCAGCGCCCCCGTGCCGCCCAGCAGCAGGGCGTTCATGGCGGCCAGCGTACCGCTCATGCCCGTGACGCCGCGCGCCAGCAAGCGGTTGGCGGCCGTGTGCGTGTCCACGGCGTCGCGCACGAAGGCGTCCTCGTCCTGCGCGCGGGCGAACAGCTTGACGGTGAGGATGTTGGTGTAGCTGTCCACGATGCGCCCGGTGAGCAGCGAGCGTGCCTCGGACACCCCGCGCGAGCATTCCGCGAGCTGGGGCACGAAGCGGCGCAGCACGAGGCCGTAGGCGACGAACCAGGCCAGCACGGGCAGCGCCAGCCGCCAGTCCTGGCGCGCGAGCACGGCGATGGCGGTCGTGCCGAACACCAGCAGGTACCAGGCCGCGTCCGCGGCCGACAGGACCACGGTCTGCACGGCAGGCCCGGCCTGCACCACCCGGTTGGCGATGCGCCCGGCGAAGTCGTCCTGGAAGAAGGACCAGCTTTGGCGCACGACGTGCCAGTGGCTGCGCCAGCGCACCAGGTTGATCAGGCTGGGGTTCACGGCCTGGTTGATCGTGAGCAGGTAAAGCAGGAACGCCGCCGGGCGCAGCACGAGAATCACGATGGCCATGCGGGCGAGCTGGCTGCCCGCGTCATGCAGCAGCCGTTCCGGTGGCACCGACGCCACGATCCCCGCCAACTCGCCGATGAACACCGGCACGAGCGCATCCAGCACCGCGGTCACGAAACCGCCGGCGAACAGCGCCAGCACCAGCCCACGCACCGGGCGCAGGTGGTGCAAGAAGAAGCCGCGCAGCGTCGCGGGGGGCGGATCGCCCGGCGGCACCGCCGTCGGCTCGATCAGGCGCTCGAAGCGGCCCAGTATGTCCCAAGGCCGGGCTTGGTGCTGCGCGTACGGGCTGGTGCGGTCAGCCATAGCCCGGCGCTTCCTGCCCGCCGGGGCGCGAGGCATGGATGGGGTTCTGCTCGGTTTCGTTCATGGTCGTCCTCCTCGTGTGCCGGGCGGAGGGCGCCATCGTGAGAGAGGCCCCGTCCGCTACTGGCGGGGCCTGGGGTGGATGCGCTTCCTGCTGCTAACGCACGCGCCACCCTGGCCCGCCGAGGCGGTCCACAAAGGTCTTGAGGGCGATGGGCATCAAGCGACGCATGGTGCGAGCTTCAACGATCACGTCCGTCCGTGTAAAGCGCCGACGCGGCCCGAGATCCTCGGCCATCGCAGGCCAGCCTTGCCGTGCTGACAGGACTGGCGCAGCATGACCGACGGCTGTTTGCCGGGCTGGAAACTGAAGCGACCGGCCAGCGCCACGGTGCCGATCCCGGTCCATGGCATCGACGCCTGGTCTCAAGGCGACTTCTGGCCGGCTGTCCCGGTTTCCTGTGCGGCAATCCTCCACGCGATCGGCTCGGTGGCGTGAGGTCGGCGCCCGGTGACGTCCGCCTCGATCCACAGGCCTGGCCCGTTGGCCTCCTGGATCATCGGCCAGCCTATGCCGGAAAGCGGGATCTTGATGCGCCAGGCCCAGGGTGCGGCGTGGATGCCCTGCCGCTTCCAGCTCAGGTAAAGGAAGCGGCTTGCCGGGGAGCCGTGGCAGAACGGGCCGCTGAAGACTGGTGGCCCGCCCTCGCTGTCGCCCTTGACGCTTACCGCGACCTCGAAGCGGCGCCGGTGCGTTGTCTCGTCCAACGGTCTGCCCGGGTGAACTTCTCCTTTGCTGTCCTGCAAGCCGAAGCGCACCGGCTCGGGAACCTGGGTTCCAGGCTGCGCCCCGTCGTGGACCAGGCAGAGCCTTACGTGCTGGCCATCCATGCGTCCTCCTACCCGGTGATCTTGCACTCAGCCTGCGTGGGAGGGAAAGCGTGCCGACGCCGCGCGCGTTGCCGCCAGACCGCTTCACCACGTCCTTTCCCCCGGCGCAGCATGTGGTGGCCGCCGTTGGCAGGCGCCAGGCTGCACTTCCTCTCCATCTCCGTTCCGTATCCCGGTTCTTCCTTCATGCCGCCTGGCACCCGGACGCCGGCGCTGGCGTTGACCAGGGCACTCGGGCAAGCGGGGGATGGGCGAATGACGGACAGGGACGGCACGATCCGGGTCAACCGTGCCCCGGTGCTGACATTGTGGGCGGCGATCGTAGCCGAGCGCCTGGGGCACGACGCGGACGCGGCGATCACGCTGGGCCGCGCCGTCGCCGGGTCGAGCGCCCGGGTCAAGGCCCGCGCGATTGGGCTGGAGGAGGCCCGCAAGGATACCGGCCCGCAGGGCGCAGCAAAGCCTTCTCCGCAGCAAACGGTATCTCTGCTCGGACGCGACCTGCCCGTGGTGGAGCAGAACGGCAGCGCATACGCGCTCGACCACGGCAAGCCGGCCTCCCTCCGTCCAGCCCACGCCTATGTGGAGAAGGCATTCGGCGAGCACCTGCCGGCCGTGCGCCGGGCGATGGAGGCGTTGGCAGACTCCCTGCCGGCTGATGAGCTGAACCGGGTCGGCTTCCGGCTCTACGAGCGCTTCCGGCCGGCGGTGCCCGCCGGCGCCGCGGGCTGGGGCAAGAAGGGCGTGCTTGACCTCAAGCTGATCGAAAACGCCTCGCACTGAGCCTGACGCGGCGGCTACGCCACGGCGGCAGCTGTGCTGCCATGTCGGTCTGGCTCGACGCTTGGCTTGTTGGCGCCGTTCGGACGCCACCGGACTGCACCCGAACGCTCCTGCGCTCCCGCGGCGATCCTTCTTGACGCTCCACCCAGGCTCCGCCAAGCCCTGCCCATGATGATCGGAGCCGTCCTCCCCGGCGTGTGACGCTTGGGCTGCTACTTCGAGCGGCCTTGTTCGGGTGTGCCTGTCCAAGCCTACGTGGCTTCAGGCCCACCGTGGCTGTCACGCGATGCGATGTTCACAAGCGACCAGGCGCGAAGCGCCAGGCCGTGACCTTTATGACAATGGAAGATGGGCCATGCTGTTTTTCATCACCGGCGCGAGCGGTGCCGGCAAGTCGGCCTGCCTTGAGGGCCTGAAGGCCGTTCACCCCGACGTCGCCTGGTATGAGTTCGACTCCGTCGGTGTGCCCGCTCCATGCCCGCCAGCGTGGCGCGCCAAGACCACCGAGCACTGGATCAGGGTCGCCATCGACAACCAGCAACCCGGTCAGGACCGCTTGGACACCGGCATCGTCGGCGGTGCGATCCCGGGCGAGGTGCTGGCCTGTCCTTCGGCCTCCGAGGTGCTGGGCGGTGTCCGGTTCCTGCTGCTCGACTGCCACGACGTGACCCGTATCGAACGGCTGCGGGCGCGTGGGATGAGCGGCGACACGCAGGACATGCTGAGCTGGGCGGCATGGCAGCGGGTCCACGCCGTGGACCCGCAATGGCGTCCCGACGTGATCCGGAGCGCGAAGGCGTGGGACGCCATGCGCTGGGAACGCTGGGCCGACTGGCAGCGGGGAGACCAGCGCTGGGCCGTTGCCACCATCGACAACACGCACCTCAGCGTGCCGGAGACGGTTGCGGCCGTCTCGTCGTGGCTCACCAAGCATCGCGGCCCCGGTCGGCCTCCTGCGCCCAGCCTTTCATCGCGCACGCCCACCGCGGAAGGCACGCTGACCTTCGACGTTGCGTCCTGTCTTGCTGCCTCCGGGGCCGGGCGTTTGGAGGACTGGATACACGGTTATCTCGCCGACAGACCTTGGGCGAACCCGGGGCTGAGCACCGGCTTGCGCCTGCAGGAGCGCTGCTGGACGGGCCCGATCCTGATCCGGCTTGACGCGCTTCAGCGATGCTGTGGTCCCGAGCCGGAAATGGAGTTTCGGGTGGAGGCCGAACGCTGGCGGCGCAAGGTGTCCGGCATGGCGAGCCAATTGACGGACCCGATGCAGCTCCCGCCCCTCATCGTGGAGTGGCGGTCGGGTCGCCTGAGCGTGCGGGACGGCAACCACCGGCACGCAGCGGCGGGCTTGGCCGGCTGGACCGCGTGCTGGGCTGTCGTCTGGCACAACGATCCTGCCGAGGGCGGAGCCGTCAGGCAGGCCATCGCGGAAGCCAGGCCTTGAACTGGAAACTGCAAGTCGGACAACGGGCCTCGGTGCAAGCCGCGCCCCGCAGCGTGACCCGATGAGAGGTGAAAACACTTATGGCATCCATCAACGAGGATTGGCTGCGCGCGTTCGGCGAGCGCGGATACGCCGTTGTTCCGAATGTCGTGCCCCGCCAGCTGCTCAATGAAGCGGAAAGCGCGATCACCAGGCTGATCACGCGCGAGCCGCCGCCCGTGGGCCGACGCGGGCATCACTTCTATTGGCTGAACGACCCGGCGCCGTCCGACCCTCTGCTTCGCCTGTTCACCGCAAGTCCCGCCCTTGCCACCGCTGAGGCGATGGTCGCGCCGCTGCGGATCAAGCCGCCACGCCAGGTCCAGGTCTCCCTCAATATCCCGCCCCGCGAGCACCGGCCCGGCGGGCCGCACCTCGACGGCCTGACGCCACCCGAGCCGAGCGGGCGTCCCGGCACGTTCACGCTGCTCGCGGGCGTGTTCCTGACCGACCAGCTGGACGAGGACATGGGCAACCTCTGGGTCTGGCCCGGAACGCACCACACCTTTGCGGCGCACCTGCGCACGCACGGGCCGGAGGCGCTGCGGGACATGGCGCATCCCAACTTCGGCCTGCCCGAGCCGGAGCAGGTCCGTGGCCGGGCAGGCGACCTGCTGCTCGCGCACTACCTGCTGGGCCACAACATGGGAGGCAACCTGTCGTCCACGGTGCGCCGGGTTGCCTATGCCCGCCTGCGGACCGAGGGGCATGAGGAACGCTGGCGGGATGCTGTGCAGGATGCGTTGCTGGAGTTCGCACCCGTGCGCGTAGCGTTCTGACCGAGTGTCCGGCAATTGTTGGTGTTGCAGACCTCGGGCGCGAGTGGGATGAGGGTGGGCATGCCTCTTTCCATACGGCAATCTGTAGCCTCGACCCGCGAGAATATGTATTGGCCCGCCGGCACCCCGAAGGGCGGCATCGTGTGCCTGCATGGCAGCGAGGGCGGTTGGGCCGGTTGGAATGACCTCTACTGCGCCCTGTTCGCAGCAAACGGTTTCGTCGCCCTCAGTCGCAACTACACGCGGAATGCAAGCTGGCTAAAGCATCCGGACATTGACGATGTGCCGCTTGAAGGCACGCAGGCTGCACTCGCGGCCATGCGGGCCGAGGTGGCGCCGTTCGGCTGCGGCCTGGGCCTGTTCGGTATCTCGCGCGGAGCTGAGCATGCCTTGCTGCTGGCCCAACTGCTTGCCGAGGACGGCTGCGCCGAAGTGCCCGACGCGGTGGCCGTCCACTCTCCGCCGGACGCCGCCTGGCCCGCGTTCATCGTGTCCGATTTCCAAACCGGCCAGCCCTGGGCCGGCGACCCGGAGCGGCCGTCCTGGTCCTGGCGTGGCAGCCAAGGGCGGACCCGGCCGGGAACGCCGCTCGGCACCAAGCCGATCCCGTACCCCGTGTTCATCACCCAGGGCACGGAGGACAGGACGTGGGGCGCCGACATGGCCCGGCGGCTTGTTGCTCGCATGACCGAAGCCGGGCACCCTCCCGAGGCGCACTTCTTCGAGGGCGAGGACCACATCTTCCGCGCCACAGCCCGCAACCGGCAATGGGAGCTGATGGTGAACTTCTTCGGCCGGCACCTTGCCGAGGGTAATGAGCGCTTTGGGTAGAGCGCCCGGACTTGGAATGATCCGCGTGGAACGATGCAGCCGCACCTAATCACTGCCCTTGTCCGAGAGGACGGCGTCCACAGCGACACCGACAAGGCGGTGCCTTGGTGGAGCTACGCGAAAACCGTGCTCGCGAGTGCCGCGCTCGTTCTGGTGGGCCAGGGACGCTTGCAGCTCGACGAGCCGGTGGATGGAAGGCCGTTCACGCTCCGCCAGCTCTTGCAGCATCGCGCCGGACTTCCTTGTTACGGAACCCGGCGGGCCTACCATGAAGCCGTGGCGCAAGGCCAACATCCCTGGGAGGCCGACGAGATGCTGAGGCGTGTTGATGCGTTCACGCTCGCATACAGGCCGGGACATGGCTGGGGTTACTCGAACGTCGGCTACATGCTGGTCCGAAACCTGATTGAGCGCGAGGCCGATGCACCGCTTGGCTCTGCCTTGGAACGCCTCGTTTTCGCACCGCTCGGTGTTTCCGGCGTCACGGTTGCCCAGGTGCCAGACGACCTCGACGCGACCGCCTGGGGCAACGCTCGGCGCTACCACCCCGGGTGGGTGTACCACGGGCTGCTAGTCGGGCCGGCGGGCGCGGCTGCATTGTTCCTGCATCGCCTGCTCGCTGGCGACCTGCTGCCGCCCGATCTGCTGATCGCGATGCAGGTAAACCACCCAGTTGACGGCGTGGTTCCGGATCGTCCATGGCGAACTACGAACTACGGTCTTGGCCTCATGATCGGGCAAGGCGAGCCACCCGGCGAGTATGTCGGCCACACTGGGGGCGGCCCTGGCAGCACCTCCGCGGTGTACCAGCTTGCAGCAGGGACGGCACAGGCACATGCCCGATGCACGGGAGCGGCATTCGCCCCTGTGGATGATCCTGGGATGGTGGAGGCCCGGGCGTTGGTGCTGGCCCATTGCGGCTCTCCCATATAAGCCCGCTAATCCTGGTCAGCAAGCACGCCCCTCGCGTGGACGGATTCCAGGTATGGTAAGATCAAAACTTGCAACGCTCCTGCTGGCAACCAGCTTGGTTGCATGTTCCATGCCGCGACAGCCGGTGGGCGAGACTGGCACCACAACGGCGGTCCGCGTTGAGCTTCAATCTAGACCCGGTACGCTGCAGCCCGTCCTCTTCACCACGGCCAACGCACCCGTTGCAAGCGTGATCCTGTTCCCTGGCGGCGATGGTGTCCTCAATGGCCTGGGCAACAACTTCCTGGTCCGGGTCAGTGGGCAAATCGCAGCGTCCGGGATGAACGTGGCACTCGCGGATGCGCCATCGGACCATGGCGCAGGCATGGGAACCTCCTTCCGCAGCGGCGAGGCGCAAGCCAAGGACGTTGCGGCTATCATTGCGTTCCTACGGAGCAAGTCGCCGGTTCCGGTGTGGGTCGTCGGTACAAGCCGAGGCACCATTTCTGCTGCGAATGCAGCGGTGCGCCTGGGTCCGTCACAAGTGGCGGGCCTTGTCCTGACCTCGGCGGTTTGGGCAGGGGGGATGGAGGCTGTTCCGTTCAACCAAGTCTCCGTGCCGACGCTGGTCGTCCACAATCGCCTGGACGGCTGCGCCGAGTCTCCGTTTGACGGAGCGACGGCCGCGATCCCGCAATTGAGCCAGGCTCCCGCAAAGGACTTCATCGCTGTATCCGGAGGCTCCGGGCGGGGTAGGCCGTGCGGGGCGACGTCGCCGCATGGCTACTACGGGATCGAGGGTGCGGTCGTTCCGCCGATGGTCGCATGGATCAAGGCACATACGGCCCATTGAGCTTAATGCCAGCTTGAGCTACTGCCCGGCTGCAGGTCGTTTGTTGGACTGCGTCAGCCAGCGGGCGGTCTCCGTTTCGGGGGTGTCCGCCTGAGTTGGTTTGGCGGACAGCGATCCCATGACTATGTGTGCCGTGGCGAAGCTTCCGCGCTGCGTCGGCCAACCTGCTCGCGCAGCCAAAGGCCATCCTCGCCGAGGCCGGCTGCCTCTAACCCCTGGGCGATCCAAAGCAGTTCGTCGGCTTCAAGCCCTGCCTCCTCCATCTCTTTCCAAACGGCTGAGGCGCCGCGCGCACGCGCCGCGCGCAACGAG
>CAXTUQ010000021.1:0-2627 GCA_964247405.1 uncultured Acetobacteraceae bacterium | reverse complement strand
ACTACGGGCGTCGTGACGCCCGTAGTCGAGCCAGGCCAATGAAGGGCGGTCGCCGGGCAGGAAGGCCGCCACGAGTTGGGGCATGATGGACTGCCCGGAAGCACCGTTCGTGAAGACCACGAGTGCGTCTCCGCTCTGCACTGAGCCGACCGTGAACGCCATGAATGTGGCGTTGTCGCCCCAGTGGAAGAACGTGTCCTCGCTCGGCTCCAGCCCCCAGCCCAAACCCCAGGCAACCCCGGTGTCCGCCTTTCCATCTTTGTCGCCCAGGCACTGGATGCCGGGATGCCGGACCTCGACGCACGGATGCAGCCATAGCTGGGCGGTTTCCGGCGCCAGCCCGGAGCCACCCAGCACGCGCACAAGGAAGCGAGCAAAATCGGCAGCCGTGGTCTGTAGGGACCACGCAGCGTTGCCCTCGCCGGGCTTGCCGCCCAGGGCCGGCCTTCCGAAGGCGTCGTGCGGGTAGGCGCGGTTGGGGTCAAACCGCCAATCCCAGACGAAGCCTGACCGAGCCATCCCGAACGGCCCCAGCACCAGCCGTTCGGCGAGCGCGTGGACCTTCTCGCCGGTGATCGCCTCGACAGCTTTCTGGAGGTAAAGGAAGCCCTCGCCGGAGTAGCTGAACCGGTCGCCGGGCTGGAAGTAGGTCCTGAGCGGCTGGTCGGCGTTGCGCCAGTTCGGCAGTCCCGTGCTGTGGCTGAGCACATGCCTGGCCGTGATCGAGGACGCCCGCCCATCAGCATGTAGGTACTTTGGCAGGTAGCCGGCGAGCGGAGCGTCAAGCGACAGATGCCCCTGGTCTGCGAGCTGTAGGACGGCATGGGCGAACACCGGTTTGGTCAACGAGGCCGCGTCGAAAACGGTGTCCTCATCGACGGGGATGGGCGACTGCACGCCCCGCACGCCGCAGCAGACGTAACGGTCAAGCTGGCCGTTCCGGATGATGGCTGACGCCATCCCAGGAACACTCGCCTCCTCGATCAGGCGTTGGAACTCAGCTTCGAGCATAGGCATGGGATGTCGCTCTGCTGCGGTTCGGAACCGAACCATGCCCCGGCGTAGCTGCCAAGGTCAGGTAAACCGTTCCCATGCGGACTGGCGGGAGATACCAAGCGCGGCTCCAATCTGAGCCCAACTCACCTCACGGGACCGGAGAAGTTCAACCACCCATTGAAGTTGACTAGCCTTGCCCTGAACCGTGTCCTCAATTGCTTGGAGGCGTTCCAACAACCGTTCGGTCGGCAGCCCTGCATCAGAGGGCAGCTTCGACTTATCCGGGAAGCGACCCGCACGGCATTCATTACACAAGTCCACGCATTCATCACAGATGAATATACCACCAGGCCCTGAAATCAGCATCTTAACATCATGCTGTGATTTGAAGCAGAACGAGCAGTAAAGGTTCTTTGTCGGTGTAGTGCTGCCCGCTGCTGACGCTATCGGTGCCGTGTCCCTGGCTGCTTCTGACATATGGACCTCCACTCAGACTGACAGGGGTACCCTGACAGTCAGGTAAATCCTGACTGTGGCTGTGTCAAGGCTTTCCTGACACGAGGTTTTTAGGCTTACCTATGCAAACCTGCATCAACAGCCTGTACCATTTCATCAAACGACCGGATGCTGTTGGCGAAGTCGTCCGATCTTCCACGGCGCCTACCCGCACATGGCACGATAGGCGTCCAGGACGGGTTAGAAAGGGTCCAATAGGGCCATTGCCACCGCGAATAGACGGCCGACGCCGGATTCGCCAACGGTATCCATTGCTACCGGACCCCCGAGGCAATCGCGTTGCTGCCTCCGCTTGCCGCCCCATCACGTCCGCCGACGCGGGTGTAGTCGGAGGACCGCCCTGCTGCCGTCCGTTCCGAGGGTGGACATTTCGCCATCCCTGTTCCACATTCTCCGGGCGGACCCTGCCGGGCCGGGGTTGGAAGCCCGATACCATGGCAGGACACTCGCAAACGGCGTGCCTGATGATGCGAGGGCGCCCACTGACCCAGGGAGCGAGTTCGGGCGTGATGCTTGGGCTTTGCGGGAGGCTGATGCCTCAACGGGTTACGGTAGCCGCCTCACCGTTAGCATCTAAGGACTCCAACGCTGCCTGGGGCTGCCGAAGTACAAGGCGTGACCCCAGGGCCGATGCGACTTGTGAACGGCGGTTGCTTTCCGTTCGACAGGGGCCAACACCCCGAACCTTTACCCGGTTCGCGGCGCGCTGCGACCCGGAGGAGCTACCCAATGCGGGTCAACCTTCGGCTCAATGTGGCAATCAAGATCGACGTGGCAGCCGTCATTCTGGCGGTCGTGGCGCTCCTCAAGGTCGTGCTGTTCTAATTAAGGCGGGGCCGCTCTGGCGGCCCCGTTCCCCCCGGACCCGAGGCGGTCGGGGGGGGCTGCCGTAAGTGAGTTGGCCTGCGGCGCCCACGGCAGCCCTCACGGTGGCCGAGCCGAGCAAGGCGGCCAGGTCGTGCCATGTGCGGGTAGGCGCCGTGGAAGGTCGGGTGACTTCGCCAACAGCATCCGACCGCCTGGCGAAATGATACAGTCTAGGTCGGACATCGCTGTCTCACAACCAAGCGCTTGGGTTTTGGCCCGTGCGGCGCTACAAGCATCCCATGCCGACC
>CAXTUQ010000020.1:0-22822 GCA_964247405.1 uncultured Acetobacteraceae bacterium | reverse complement strand
GGGAAGCTGTGGGCCTGGTGCTGCAGGCGAGCGTCGTCGGCATGGCCAATGCCACGCTGCCGACCGGCGCGCAGGGCGGCATCTTCGTGCTCGACATGGGCGAGCCGGTGCGGATCGTCGATCTGGCGCGGCAGATGATCCGGCTCGCCGGCCTGCACCCGGCGGAGGGTGGCGAGCCGGCACCGGGACAGATCGCGATCCGCTTCACTGGCCTGCGCCCCGGCGAGAAGCTGTTCGAGGAGCTGTTCCACGGCAGCGAGCCGCCGGTGCCGACCGGGCATCCCGGCCTGCTGATGGCCGCCCCCCGCACCGCCGACCCGGCCATTGTCGGCCGTGCCATTGATGAGGTCGCCGCCGCCTGCCGGGCCGGGCAGGTCGGCTCCGCGCTGGCGCTGCTGGGCCGCATGATCCCGGAATTCGAGCACAATGCCGGCGGCGCCTCCGGGCGCGTGCGCCTGCCTGGAGAATAACATGGCTCAGCCCATCCCGTTCCTCGACCTGAAGGCGCAGCAGGCCCGCATTGCCCACGCGCTCCGCCCGCGGCTGGACGCCGTGCTGGCGCATTGCCAGTTCGTGCTGGGGCCGGAGGTGGCGGAGCTGGAAGGCCGGCTCGCCGCCTATTGCGGGGCAAAGCACTGCGTCGGCGTCAGCTCCGGCACCGACGCGCTGCAGATCGCGATGATGGCGGAAGGCATCGGCCCCGGCGACGCGGTGTTCCTGCCGGCCTTCACCTACACCGCGACGGCCGAGGTGCCGCTGGTGCTGGGCGCCAACCCGGTGTTCGTGGACGTCGATCCCCGGACGTTCCAGATCGACCCGGCGCACTTTGCCGCCCGCGTGGCCGAAGTCCGCGCCGCCGGACGCCTGCGCCCGCGCGCCCTGGTGGGGGTGGACCTGTTCGGCCAACCAGCCGACTGGCCCGCGCTGAACCGGGTCGCCGAGGCTTCGGGCCTATTCACCCTCGACGATTGCGCCCAGAGCTTCGGCGCGGCGCTGCACGGGGCAAAGCTCGGCACGCAGGCGCAGGCGACGGCCATCAGCTTCTTCCCGAGCAAGCCGCTCGGCGCCTACGGCGACGGCGGCGCGCTGTTCACCGACGACAACAACCGCGCCGCGCTGTACCGCAGCCTGCGCAGCCACGGGGAGGGCACGACGCGCTACCAGGTGCTGCGCACCGGGATGAACGGCCGGCTGGACACGATGCAGGCGGCGGTGCTGCTGGCGAAGCTCGACGTGTTCGACGACGAGCTGTCGGTGCGGGAGCGGATCGCCGAGGTGTATGACCGCCGGTTGGGCAACACCGTCGTCACCCCCACCCGCGTGCCGGACAGCGCGAGCGCCTGGGCGGTATATTCCGTGCTGCTGCCGATTGGGGCGGACCGCACCCGCGTGCAGGCGGCGTTGCGGGAGGCGGGCGTGCCGACCGCGATCTACTACCCCCTGCCGCTGCACCGGCAGCCGGCTTACGCCGCCCACCATGACGGCGCGGCTCTGCCGGTGTCGGACGACCTGTCCGCCCGCATCCTGGCGCTGCCGATCCACCCGGACCTGTCGATGGCCGATGCCGAGCGGGTATGCGATGCGCTGGCTCAGGCGTTGGCGTGAGGCAACCGCTTCGCCTCCTTCGCGTTTTCCGGTGATGAACCAGCCAAAAGTGCAGACCGACGACCCGCCTCCCGAAGGGGCCAGCCCGGATCACAACCCGACCGGCGAGACCCCGCATGGCATCCCGAAAGGGACCGAGGACCACGACGCCAAGGCGTTGCCCAACGACGACCGCAAGACGGGCGAGACGGCACCCCAGACGATTGACAAGAGCTGAAGCCTCACGGTTCGGGCCGCACCCATAAGAAGGTCAGTTCGTGCTTGTTGTGGAACAGGTGCACCAACCGTCCATGCGGCAAGACGGCGAACTCGTCCGCCACGGGATAATCGGCTTCGCCCTGGAACTTGACCGTGCAGACGATCCGTTGCGCGGCACTGGTTTCTATCCAGCGCCTGACCAACTCCAGCAGTCGTGCCGGATAGGCGACCACGTCGCAGACCAGCCAATCCACCGATGTGGGTGAAACGGCAAAAGCGCTCCCAAGCGTCTGCGTGACACCCGGCATATCCGCGATACGGGGATCAAGCGGCGCTTTGTCCACGGCATGTACCGAAGCCCCCAAGTGGGCCAGCACCCAGGTCCAGCCACCCGGCGACGCACCAAGGTCGAGGCATGTCTCCCCCGGGCCGGGATACAGGTCGAGCCGGGTGAGCGCTTCCCACAGCTTGAGATAGGCCCGGCTGGGTGGGCCAACCGAATCTTCCTCAAATCGGCATTCGCCTGATGGAAACGGGCTGGTCTTGGTCGTGCTGGCAAGCAGGCAGTCCCGGTCCAGCAGCGTCCATGCGCCGAGATGCGACGTAGGCGCAGGCTCGGGGAAGCGCAACGGCCGGGCGCGGACGGGCGGCAGGTACTCTCCGATCAGCGCCATGCGGCGGTGATGCAGGGCGGGGTAGGCGGACCAGTTGCGCTGCCGGGCACGCAGACGGTTGGCCGCGTCCTTGACCGAGGCAATCCTGTGCATCTCCGGCGCGGTCCAGGTGTCGAGCGCCCAGGCGGTGGCACGGGGCGGGTCAGGCGACAGGGCCAGCCGCCCATGCCATGCGCTGACCGTCACCCCGGCCCGGGCCAGTTCCGCCGCAAGCGGCTGCTCCAGACCCTCCGCTGCAAGGTAGGCGCTGCCGACGGGCGGGGGCGCCGTCAACGGCGGCGGAGCGCGGACAGGCCCAGCAGCGCCCAGCCCAGCATCAGCAGGCTGCCGCCCACCGGGGCCAGCACGCCCAGATGAGGCCCGCCGAGCGCCCCCGCATACACCGTGCCGCAGAACAGCAGCGTGCCGAGCGCAAACGCGCCGCCCGCCGCATGGGTCAGCCCGCCGCCGCGCGTCCCCCATAGCCCGCAGCCCAACAACGCCAGCGCGTGCCAACCCTGCATCTGCACGGCGCTGGCGACCGCGCGGGCCTCCCCAGCTTCCACCGGCAGGTGCGCCGCTCCGGCCGCAGCCGCCACGGCCAGCAGCCCGGCCAACCCGCCCAGCGCGATCCAGCCGCGATGCGAATCCGTGATCATGGACGCCATTTACCCGCAGCGGGCCAGTTCCGCCATCGCACGGTCCAGTGTAGCTTGCGGATCATGCCCCGCGGAGACCTGTTTCCCGAGATCGGACCGTTCGAAACCGGCTACATGCCGCTGTCCGGCGGGCACGTGATGTATTGGGAGCAGGTGGGCGCGGCGCACGGCCAGCCGGTGCTGTTCCTGCACGGCGGACCCGGCGCCGGGGCGGGCGCGGTGCACCGCCGCTTCTTCGACCCGCACTTCTGGCGCGTGGTGATCTTCGACCAGCGGGGCGCCGGGCGCTCCCGCCCGTTGGGCAGCCTGGCGCACAACACCACGCCGGACCTCGTGGCCGACATCGAGACGCTGCGCCGGCATCTCGGCATCGAGCGCTGGCTGCTGTTCGGCGGGTCCTGGGGGTCCACCCTGGCCCTCGCCTACGCGCAGGCCTACCCGGACCGGGTGCGCGGCTTGGTCTTGCGCGGCGTGTTCCTGGGGCGGCGGGCCGAGGTCGAGTGGTTCCTGCACGGCCTGGGCGCGGTGTTCCCGGACGCGCACGCGGCGTTCGTGGGCCACCTGACGCCCGCGGAGCGGCAGGACGTGCTCGGCGCCTACCTGCGGCGCCTGACCCATCCGGACCCTGCCGTGCACATCGCCGCCGCCCGCGCCTGGTCGGTGTACGAGGGGTCCTGCAGCACCCTGCTGCCCAGCCCCGACACCGTGGCCTCCTTTGCGCAGGACCGCACGGCGCTGGGACTCGCGCGGATCGAGGCGCATTACTTCGCCCATGACCTGTTCCTGCCGGAGGGCGGGCTGCTTGGCGGCATGAACCGGATCGGCCATCTGCCGGCCGAGATCGTCCAGGGCCGCTACGACATGATCTGCCCGGCGCGCACCGCCTTTGAACTCGCGGCATCCTGGCCCGCCGCCCGGCTGACCATCATCCCCGACGCCGGGCACTCGGCCTTGGAGCCAGGCGTGCGCCGGGCCTTGGTGTCCGCCGTGGAGCGGTTCCGCACCGTCCGCTGACCCTCGCTGCCGCCGGTCCAGCCACGCGCCGTTCGTTGCGAATTCATTGACAGCCGTGCCGGAACTCGATATCACGAAAAAGTGAAACCGAGGCGCCTGGGCAAAATCCCTGGGCAAACGGGGAGGGGCGGATTGGCAACCTTGACGGTCGGCGTGAACCAGCAGTTCCAGCACATCGCGGATGCGGTTGCGGCGGCGCGGGACGGCGACGTGGTCATCGTCCAGGCCGGGACATACGTGAACGATTTTGCCACTGTCACCCACAAGATCACGCTGCAAGGCGTGGGCGGCATGGTGAAAATGGTCGCCACGGTGCCGCCGACGAACGGCAAGGCCATCCTGACCACGGACGCGGACGTGACGGTGGACCACTTCGAGTTCTCCGGCGCCAAGGTCGCCGACAAGAACGGCGCGGGCATCCGCTACGAAACCGGGAATCTCACGATCACCAACTCGTATTTCCATGATAACGAGAATGGGCTGCTGAGCGCTGCCGACGCCCAGGGCACGATCACCATCAAGAACTCGGAGTTCGGGCACAACGGCAACGGGAACGGCCTCACCCATAACATCTACGTCGGCGTGATCAAGCAGCTCACGATCCAGGACAGCTACATCCACGACGCCGTCGTCGGCCACGAGGTCAAGAGCCGGGCACTGAACACGACCATCACCGGGTCGCGCATCCAGAACAACGCCGGCAACGCGAGCTACGAGATCGACCTGCCCCAGGGCGGCAACGCGCTGATCCAGGGCAACCTGATCCAGCAGGGGGCGAACACCTCCAACCCCGTGATGATCGCGTTCGGGGAGGAGGGCAACCTCAACCCCAACTCCGCCCTGTCGGTGCGCGGCAACACGGTCGTGAACGACAAAACGGGCGGCGTCGCCGTGTGGAATGCAACGGGCGCCCCGGCGGCGATGGACGGCAACCAGACCTATGGCCTGGGCACCACGGCCAAGACGCTCGGCACGGTCACGCAGACCGGGACGACGGTGCTTGCCGCCCGTCCGGCGCTGAGCCTGGCCTCGCCGGTCGGCAGCAGCGTGTTCAGCATCGGGATCAACCTGTCCGAAGACGCCTGGCAGGGCGACGCGCAAGCGGTCATCAGCATCGACGGGAAGCAGATCGGCGGGGCGCAGGCCGTCACCGCGTCACACGCATCGGGCCAGGAGCAGACAATGTCCTTCCTGGTTCCGCTCGCGGCTGGGCCGCACACTGCGTCGGTGGCGTTCGTGAACGACGCCTGGGGCGGGACCGCCGCGACGGACCGCAACCTCTACGTCGATTCGATGGACGTGGGCACGCAGCATGTGGTCCTGGGCGCGGTGCTCTACGCCAACGGGGTGCAGTCCTTCGCCATTCCAGCCGCCGCGCTCACCACTGGCACGGCATCAAACGCGCAGGCCCTTCTACCGACGCATTGACCACTGAGCCCCTGGCGGCGCGGTCGGGGACGGTCAGGCGGCCAGGGCCGCGGTGATGCGCCGGGCGAAGGCGGCCGGGTCGGACGGCATTTCCCCGTCCTGCACCCGCGCCAGGTCCAGCAAGGTGTGCGCCGTGTCGGTCAGGTCCGCGCCGGCCTCAAGCTGCTTCGACAGGCTGCGGATCAGCGGGTGGCGCGGGTTCACCTCCAGCGCCGGCGGCAGGCCCATCCCGGCCTGTCCGTGCCGCCGCATCAGCCGCTGCATCTGCAGGTCCGGGCCAAACCCGGCCGCCGCCAGCACGACCGCGCTGTCCACCAGCCGGTCGGTCGCGCGCACCTCGCCCACGGCATCCCCCAGCGCCGCCTTCAACGCGGGCAGCAGCTTGTCCACGTCGGCGGCCTCGCCCTCCGGCTCGGCCGTGACCGGCAGCTTCGACAGGTCGATGCCGCCCTGGGTCACGCTGCGGATGGGCTTGCCGCCCCACTCGGCCAGCCGCTCCGGCCAGAAGGTATCGACGGGGTCGGTCAGCAGCAGGACCTCGACGCCGCGGGCCTTGAACCCTTCCAGTTGCGGCGACCGGGACAGCGCATCGGCGTCGTCGCCGGTCAGGATGTAGATCGCGTCCTGCTCCGGCCTCATGCGCTCCACGTAGCCGTCAAGCCCGGTCCAGCCGTCCTGCGCGGACGACCGGAACCGCATCAGCCCAGCGAGTTCCGTACGGTGCTCGGTGTCCTCCCAAACGCCCTCTTTCAGCACCGCGCCGAAGTTCTCCCACAGCTTGGCAAAATCGTCCGCATCCTTGGCGCGCGCCTTCAGCTCGCCCAGCACGCGATTCGTCACCGCCTTGCGGATGCGGGCCAGCACCGGCGTCGCCTGCAGCATCTCGCGGCTGACGTTCAGCGGCAGGTCCTCAGTATCCACAACGCCTTGCACGAAGCGCAGCCAGGGCGGCAGCAGCCCGGCTTCGTCCGTGATGAACATGCGGCGGACATGCAGGCGCACGCGGCTTTCGCGCACGCCCTCCACCACCTCGAACGGCCGGGCGCCCGGCATGAACAGCAGCGCCGAGTATTCCAGCGCGCCTTCCGCCCGCCAATGCAGGGTGGCCCAGGGTTCGTCGTAGTGGCCGAGATGCCGGTAGAACTCCTTGTACTGCTCGGGCGTCACCTCGGCCTTCGGCTTGCGCCACAGCGCAGTGCCGGCGTTGGCGGGCCGGTCCTCGCCCTCGGTCGTCACCGTGATCGGCACGGTGATGTGGTCCGCCCACTTGCGCACGATCGTCTCGAGCCGGATCGGCTCCAGGAACTCGTCCGCGTCGGGCTTGATGTGCAGCAGCACGCTCGTGCCCGGCGCGTCGCGCGTGGCCGGGGCGAGCGTGAAGGCGCCCGCGCCCTCCGACGCCCAGGTCCACGCCTCTTCCGACCCGGCACGGCGGCTTGTCACTTCCACGCGGTCCGCCACCATGAACGCCGAGTAGAAGCCGACGCCGAACTGGCCGATCAGGCTCACCTTGTCCTCCGGCTTGGAGGCCACGGCGGCGTCCCCGAAACGGCGGGTGCCGGACCGGGCGATGGTGCCGAGGTTCGCCGCCAGTTCCGCCTTGTCCATGCCGATGCCGCTGTCGGCGATCAGGATGGTTCGCGCGGCCTTGTCCAGCACGATGCGGACGCCGGCGTCGGGCGGCAGCGCCAGGGCGGGCGCGGTCAGCGCCTCGAACCGGCGGCGGTCCGTGGCGTCGGCGGCGTTGGCGACCAGCTCGCGCAGGAAGATCTCGCGGTCGGAGTAGAGCGCATGGACCACGAGGTCGAGCAGCCGGCCGACTTCCGCGCTGAACTCGTGGGTTTCGGTTTGCATGTCGCTCATTGCAATCTTCCCCAAGCTGTCGTGCTGCCGATGTCGTGCCGCGGCCATATGCCGCACGATGCCGGGCTTTTCAATACGTTGGCAGTGTAATCAGGCGGCCTTGGGCGATCAGGCGCCCTGGGCGATCAGGTGCCTTGGGTATCCGCCCCGCTGCCTCGGCCGGACACGCCGGCGCGGCTCGGCGCATCGGTTCCCGGCTCGACGGTGCGGGACTCCGCGGCCAGTTCGGCGTCGTCCTGCGGCGCTTCCGCGGCGGCGGGCGCCGGGTCGTCCCGGTGCTCCTCCAGCACGGCGACGACCGCCTGCGGGTCGGCCCGCTCGGCGGCGGCGAACAGCCGCTCGGCCTCATCCTCGTCACCCGCAGCTTGGGCGCGCAAGGCTTGCTCCGCCATCTGCCGCGCCGCCGCGTGCTTGCCACCGGCGCCGTCGGTTTGGTCGAGATCGTCGCTCATGAAAAATCCCCTTCGGCGGACATTGCGCCGCCCCCATTTGGCATGGCCGTCCAGAAGTGCCATTCTGCCGCGCCTTGGACCACGAAACCTCGTTGCCAGCAAAGCGGCGCCAGGCCGACACGCTTGATCCTCCTGCTGGCAGGCCACTTTGGCGCTCAGACAAAATGAACTTGGTCCGATGACGCCCGTTATGGGCGCTGGAGGCGGCACGCATGCCAAACACCGTTGAAATCCGCAAATTGGACCCGCACGATCCGTTGCCTGAAGGGCGGGCGGGCCGCGTAGTGGTCTTGCGCCGCTTCGACGAGGATGATCCTCGCAAAATCGTGACGGAAATCACGTTAACGGGACCACCGGGCCGATCCGAGGTGGTGCAGCCCGTGCGTGCCGATGGCAGGGCGATGTCGCTGGATGAGGCGGTGGCCGACGCGCAGAAGGTGGCAGAGTCGGAGGGAATCGGCCAGGTCTTCGTGCTGGACCGCACGGCCGGGCGATTGGAGCACGAAATCGTCGAGCACGCGGGCGACCACAGCTTCCCTGGAAAGACGCTTGACGACACGGACCCCGAGGACGGCGAGAGTGGCCCGGATATGCGGGCTTAAGGCGCTCCAGACAGAGGCGCTACAGGCAAACAGCAGCCATGCCCGAATTTCGCCATACGGCAAGTCCACATGGCTCGACTTCTTCTCGCGAGGGCATTATGGCGCGTGACCTTGGCAAATGTCGAGGCCGCAGCCTTACTGTCATAAAGCGAACATGATTGCCTTTTCATGCTGCCTTCGACGCTTATGTCCTCCTTTCTACCACAAGGCCCCCATTCCGGGTGCGGCCCTCAACAAGAAGAGAAACCCTGATGCCTGATACCGGGCTAGACGTGTCCACAACAGGACGGCGTGTTGGCGTGCTTGTCGTGGGCCTCGGCGGCGCCGTCGCCACCACGGCGGCAGCAGGCATCGAGATGCTGCGCGCCGGCTCCAACGACATGGCGGGCCTGCCGCTGGCCGGCGTGGGCGCTTCCGGGATCGTGGCCTATCGCAACCTGCACTTCGCCGGCTGGGACCTGCACGGCGAAAACTTGGAGAACGCGGTGCGGGAGCATCGGGTGCTTGACGGCGAGCAGGCCGGGATGGTCGCGCCGGCGCTGCGCGGGATGACGCCATGGCCAGCCGTGGGCAGCGTCGATTTCTGCAAGAACGTGGACGGCGCCAACAAGGTCGCCGCCGGGTCGCACCGGGAAGCCGTGGAGCGGATTCGCGACGATATCCGCCGCTATCGCGAAACTTCGGGCATCGAGAACCTGGTTGTCGTGAACCTGGCCTCGGTCGAGCGCTGGCCTGACAAGGCGGCGGGCGCGCTGCATACGCCGGAGGGCTTCGAGAAAGGCCTCGACAGCAGCGACCCGGCCATCAGTCCGGCCATGCTGTATGCCTACGCCTCGATCACCGAAGGCGTGCCCTATGGCAACTTCACGCCAAGCCTTGCCGCGGACATTCCAGCCCTGACCACCCTAGCCGAACGCCGCAACGTTCCCGTGGCCGGCAAGGACGGCAAGACCGGCCAGACCTTCATCAAGACCGTGCTCGCCCCGGCGTTCCGCAGCCGCAGCCTGTATGTGGAGGGCTGGTTCAGCACCAACATCCTCGGCAACCGCGACGGCCTGGCGCTGGACAACCCCGACAGCCTGAAAAGCAAGCTGAACACCAAGGGGTCGGTGCTTGACGAGATCCTCGGCTACCCCGTCGAGGACCACATCGTCGATATCCGCTACTACAAGCCGCGTGGCGACAACAAGGAAGCCTGGGACAACATCGACCTCGTCGGCTTTCTCGGCCAGAAGATGCAGATCAAGGTCAATTTCCTTTGCCGCGACAGCATTCTCGCGGCGCCTTTGGTCATCGAGATCGCCCGGGTGCTCGACCTGGCCCGGCAGCGCGGCGCGGGCGGCATCCAGGAGCAGCTCGGCCTGTTCTTCAAGGCGCCGATGACCGCGGCCGGCAAGCGGGAGGAGCACAGCTTCCCAGTGCAGGAGCGCACGCTTCTCGACTGGTTGGCCGCTTGAGCATGGGGGCTGTGGGTTAGCAGCGTGTTGGATGACGTGAGCGGCCAGGCCTCCAGCCTGGCCAGCTTCGTGCCGCTTGCGGTGGAGTTGGGCGACCTGAAGCGCATCCGGGATGCGTCCAGCCCGGACAGCCTGGCGTCCCGGTTGTTCCGTGCGGCTTGGGGCGCCTTGCTCGCGGGCCAGCCTCCGTTGGACGTTGCGTTGCTGGCCACCGCCGGCGCGGTTGCTTCCGCCCGGCTTGGCGGCATTGACCGCGCCGTGCTGCTCGCCGCCGGGCTGACGGAGGCTGAGGCGGTCGAAGCACTGGCGCGTTCCTTTGATGAAGTGTCGGCCCCGGTTGATCTCACGCTGGCTGCGCGGCTGCGAAGCCAGCTCGGCCAGACGCTTCAGCCTGGGGCGGCGCCGGAATTCGCCGAGGCCTTGATCCGCCAGCCCCGTGCCGGCGCGACGTGTCCAGGCAAGCCGCGCATCGTCCTGGAGCCGCCCGAAGGCCACGGCGACCATTGCATGGTCGTGGCGGTGCTGGCTGTCATCCTGTCGCCGCGCTACGGAGCCGACCCGGCGGCGGCGTTCCTGGCCGGCATGGCGCATCATCTGCATAATGCGCTTCTGCCCGACAGCGGGTTCGCCGGGGAGATGCTGCTGGACGACCATCTCGGCCCGGTCATGCGCCGGTTGTTCGCCCGTGAACTCGCGACCCTGCCCGCGCCGCTGTCGGAGCCGACCGCGGCTGCGTTGGCCGCCATCCCGGACGCCTCAACGGCAGTAGGCCGGGCATTCCATGCGGCGGACGTGATCGACCGCGTGCTGCAGATGCGGCACTACGACCAGGTGGCCCGCTTCACGGTGGATCAGGCGTTGGACGACATGGACCTGGTGCACGCCGGCCCCACCCAGAGCTTCCATCGAGCGGTGCTGCGGGACGCCGGGCTGCCGTGACGCAATGGCCAGACGGCGCCTTGTCCAGCCCGGTGTCCGGCCGGGCGCTGGCCGCGGACACGCCGCATTCCTTGGCCGCCGGGCCGGAACGCTGGCCGGTCGTGTCGGGCATTCCATTTCTGCGCGCCGACCGGCGCAGGCTGGCCGACGCGGCACTGGCGGCGCTGGATGTAGGCGACGCGCAACGGGCGCTGGTGCTGCTGCTGGGCGACCAGGACAACTGGGCGCGCACGCCCCTGCCCTCGGAGGATGACCGGGCCGCGCTAGCGAGTCGACCGGAGAGTTTCACATTCCGGGCAGCGATGGACGCCCTGGCGTTCGGCGCCGTCGGCACGTATTTCGCCCACCGCTGGTCGGACCCCACCTTCTTGTCCGGCCTGGCGCTGGCAGAGGCGCATTGGAACAGCCCGGCCTGCGTGTTCGAACTGGCCTGCGGCGCCGGGCATTACCTGCGCGAATTCGCCCGCTTCGCACCGCTCGTCGCCGGCGCAGACATCGTGTTCGCCAAGCTGTGGCTGGCCCGGCGCTACCTGGCGCCGGCGGCGCGGCTCCTGTGCTTCGATGCGGCGGCGCCCTGGCCGCTGGCGGGAGGATTCGCCGAGCTGGTGTTCTGTCATGACGCCTTCTACTTCCTGCCGGACAAGCCGCATGTCGCGGCGGAGATGCTGCGGGTCGCCGGTCCGGGCGGGCGCGTGCTGGTCGGGCACGCGCACAATGCCCTGGTGGACAACCTGTCCGCCGGCGACCCGCTCCCGCCGGCCGGCTACGCCGCGCTGTTCGGGAGGCCGATGCTGTATGACGACCGGGAACTCACGGAGGCGCTGATCGAGACGCGGGCGCCGGTGCCCGGCGACTCGGATGCGGTCGCCGACGCGCCGGCCGTGGCCTGGGCGACCGGCTCCGCCGCGCCGCGCGTCCGTTCGGGAGGGTTGACCATGCCGCCACCCGGGGCGGTGCTGCGCCGCAACCCGTTGTATGCCGGGCCGGAGATCCGGTGGCCGTCGGAGCGATACGAGCGGGAGTATGGGCCGTTGGCGACCTACCCGCTGCGGTCCGACGCGCCGGAGCGGGCGGTGGCCGGGGCGGACGCCGCGACGGACCGCTTTGCCCGGCGCCGGGTGCTCCTGGACTTGCCGCAGCAATGGTGACGCTGGGCTGGGGCATCGCCGGGTGCGGCTGGGTGGCGCGCGATTACGCGGGTCCCGCGATCCAGGCGTCACGCAACGGGCGTCTGGCGGCCCTGTATGACCCGTCCTCCGCGTCGCTGCAGCAGGCGTCCAAGCTGTTTGGCGCGCCGGCCCACGCGAGGATCGACGATTTCCTCGCGACGCCCGGCCTCGGCGCCGTTTACGTCGCGGCGCCCAACCACGCGCACCGCGCGCTGGTCGAGGCCGCGGCCAAGGCTGGCCTGCCGGTGCTGTGCGAGAAGCCGATGGCGACCATGCTGGCGGACGCCGAGGCCATGGTCGCCGCGTGCAGCCGCGCCGGCGTCCTGTATGCCACCGCATTCGACCAGCGGTTCCACCCGGCGCACCGCGTGCTGGCGGCCCTGGTTGCCGAGGGCCGGCTCGGCACGGTTACGGCCATCCGCATCGTGTATGCCTGCTGGCTGCCGGCCGATTGGGCGGCGGGCGGGGCAGGGGACAATTGGCGCATCGACCCGGCGCGGGCGGGCGGCGGCGCGCTGATGGACTTGGCGCCGCACGGCCTCGACCTGTCGTCCTACTTGCTGGACGAGGACCTGGTTGACGTTGCCGCCATCGGCCAGGCCCGCGTGCATCGCTACACCGTGGAGGACGGGGCCTTGCTGATGGCGCGCTCGCGCTCCGGGGTGATGGTGCAGATGCATGTCGCCTATAACTGCCCGGAAACCCTGCCGCGCCGCCGGCTGGAGGTCGTGGGCACGGCGGGACAGGCAGTCGCGACCGACACCATGGGACAGACCGCAGGCGGCACGCTGGACTGGATCGACGCGGCGACGGGCGTGGTGCAGCCCGTTCCGGTTCCCGGCGCCGAGCGCTCCCCGTTCCTCAACCAGGTCGAAGGCTTCGCCGATGCCGTGCTGGGCGCGCAACCCTTCGCGTTCAGCGCCGAACGCGACCTGTCGATCATGGCCTTGGTGCTGCGGGCGCAGGCCATGGCCCAGCCGCCGGATGTTCCTTGAATCTGCAAACCTATGACGTTCACCCGCCCCACCCAGATCGAGCGATGACACAGCATTTCCTCCCGCCCACGCTGCCCGACGCCGCAGCCGCTTATGTCGCATCCATGCCCGAAGGGCGGGTGGAGCTGTTCTCCTTGTCGCCGCTCGACCGCACCGGCGTGTCCTGCTGGAACGCGATTTTCCTGAACCGGGACGGCACGCGCTGGCACGGCGTCGCGCCGCACGGCGTCGGCTACGGCGTGGACGATGACGGCGCCATCATCGGCACGACGGGCGAGCTGGCGGAGGCTGTGCACTCCGCGACCGAGATCCACCGCATAGAGCGCAAGCGCGCCAGCTTCCACGCGCTCCGGGCCGAGGCGGGCGCGCGGCACGTCGCCGATCCCCTGACGCTCTGCCTGCCGGCCGGCAGCCCGGTGGACGGCGACACGACCCTGGAATGGGTGCCGGCCCGCCGCTGGCCCGGCGGCGAGACAGTGTGGCTGCCCATCGACATCGCCGCCTGCTCGGTGGGCGACCTTTCGCCGGGCTACGTGCCGTTCACCACGCCGATCACCAACGGGCTGGGCGCCGGGCCGACGCTCGATTTCGCCATCGGGCATGGGCTGTGCGAGTTATTGCAGCGGGACGGCAACGGGACCGGGTTCCGCGCGATGGACCGCGGCATCACGCTCGACCTCGGCGACGGGCCGGCCGACCCACGCACCCGGGCCTTGCTCGACCGGCTGCGCGCCCTCGGCATCGAGGTGATCCCGAAGTTCGCCACGACCGAGTTCGGTACTGCCAACGTGTATTGCGTGGGCGCCGAGCGCGACGGGGTCGCGGCGCCCTACCCGATCATGGTGACTGCGGCGGGGGAGGCGGCGTCGCTCGACCGCGAGCACGCGTTGCGCAAGGCGGTGTTCGAGTTCGCCGCCGCCCGGATGCGCAAGGTGTTCAGCCACGCGCCGCTGGCCGACATCGCGGGCGTGGCGCCGCTGGGCTACCTGGAGCGGTTCCGCGCCTATCATACCCTGGGCGGCGAGGAGAGCCGCAGCCTGCGCGCCATGGTGGAGTGGCTGGGGCTGGACCAGCGGTCGCTCAAGAGCCTGCTGGCCGACACCGTGCTGTCCCGGCGGAGCGTGCAGCGGTTCGACGCGTTGCCGACCTGGGACGGCCCGCTGTCCGGCACCGGGCTGGTCGAGGAGTTGGCCCGGCGCTTCGCCTCGGCCGGCATGGAAATCCTCTATTTCGACTACTCGCCGCCGAGTGCGCCTGACGTGCATGTGGTGAAGGCCGTGGTGCCGGGGCTGGAGGTCGAGACCATGAGCTATCACCGCATCGGCGAGCGCGGCGTGCGAAAGCTGATGGAGCGCGGCAGCCCATTGGTCGGGCTGGGCACACCGCCGGCAGGAGCCGCCCCGGTGCGCCTGCCGCCCGACGCGGCGGAGCGGCTGGGCGGCGAGCCTTGGCTGGACATCGCGGCGGTGGACCGCATTGTCGGCGGCCTGTATCCGCTGTATCGGGAACCCGAGGTGCATAGCGCGCCCATCGCAATGGAACGGCCGTGACGCTGCGTTTTGCCTACAACACCAACGGCGCCGCCAACCACCGGCTCGACGACGCCTTGGCGCTGATCGCGGATGCAGGCTACGACGGCGTGGCGCTGACGCTCGACATCCACCATTTGGACCCGTTTGCTGAAGGCTTCGCTGCGGAGCGTCGGCGGGTGGCCGCGCGGCTGCGGCAATTGGGCTTGGGCTGCGTCGTGGAGACCGGGGCGCGCTTCCTGCTGGACCCGCGTGCCAAGCACGAGCCGACGCTGCTTACCGCCGATCCGGACGGCCGGGCGCGCCGGGTCGAGTTCCTGTTCCGCGCGTTGGAGGTCGCCGCCGAGACGGGGGCCGACGCCATGTCGTTTTGGGCGGGCGTGCCGAAACCGGGGGTGAAGCCCGTCGAGGCCCGGGACTGGTTGCGCGACGGCGCCGAGCAGGTGGCGCGACGGGCCGAGGCCCTCAATACCGTCGCGGCGCTGGAGCCGGAACCCGGCATGTTGGTCGAAACCGTCGATGACTGGGCCGCGTTGGCGATCCCCGGGCTGCAGTTGGCGCTCGACACCGGGCATTGCATCGTCACCGGCGAGCGCGACCCGGCCGTGGCGGTGGCTGAGTTCGCGCCGCATCTCGGCACCGTGACCATCGAAGACATGAAGCGCGGCGTTCACGTCCACCTGCCGTTCGGGGAAGGGGACATGGACGTGCGCGGCGTGCTGCGCGCCTTGCAGGCGGTCGGTTTCCCCAAGCTGGTCTGCGTCGAGATGTCGCGGGAAAGCCACCGCGCCGATACGGTCATCCCGGCCTCGCTGGCCCACTTGAAAGCCGCCGCATGAGGATTTGCTTCGTCAGCCGGCGGTTCTTCCCGGCGATCTCCGGCATGAGCGTTTACGCGTTGAACCTGCTGCGCGAGCTGGTCGCGGCCGGGCACGACGTGACGATGATCAGCCAGTACCGCGGCGATGCCTTCGGCCGCAAGGTGTATGGCGGCGGGCCGCCGCCCGAAGTGCCCGGCGTGCGCGTCATCGGCCTAGAGCAGCTCGGCGAGCAGGACGGCGGCGACTTCGAGCGCGATGTTGCCGCCATGGTGGAGGCCGTGGCGGCCGAGCACGCGCGCCAGCCCTTCGACGTGCTGCACGCCCAATACGGCTATCCCTGCGGCTGGGCGGTGCTGGAAGCGTCGCGCCGGCTCGGCGTGCCCAACGTGGTGTCGATCCAGGGCGGTGACGGGCACTGGGTCGGCAGTTGCTGCGAAACGCACCGGCTGGCGATGACCCGGGTGCTGGACCACGCCAACGCCGTGCTGATCGGCTGCGACTCCTTTGCGGACGAGGTGGTGCAGCGCCTCGGCACCGACCGCGCCCGCTTCACGGTGGTGCCTGGCGCCGTCGAGATCGACCGGTTCCACCCGGACCCCGCACGGGTGGAGGCCGACCCGCCCGTCATGCTGTACCACGGCCGGGTCGATGCCCGGAAAGGCGTGCTGGATCTGCTGGACGCCGCGCGCCAGTTGCGGGAAACCGGGGACCGCTTCCGGCTGCTGATCTCCGGGATCAGGCCGACCTTCGAGGAAACCGCCGCCTCCATCCCGCTGCTCGGCCTGCGGGGCCTGGTGGAGATGACCGGATATGTCGAGTATGCCGACGTGCCCGAAGTGTACCGCCGGGCCGACATCTTCGTCTCCCCCACCTATGCCGAGGGGTTCAGCAACACGATCCTGGAAGCCATGGCGACCCGGCTGGCCGTCGTGTCCTGCCGCTCCGTTGGCGTGGTCGATTGCATCCGCGACGGCGAGAACGGCCTGTTGACCGAACCCGGCGACCGCGACGGGCTGGCGGAGGCGCTGCGCCGCGTGCTGCGCGACGACGCGCTCCGCCGGCGCTTGGCGGACGCGGCGTTGCGGGAATGCCGCGCAGTGTATTCGTGGTCCAAGGTCGGGCGGCAGATCATAGACGTTTACGCGGATGTCGTGGGGCAGAAGCCGGACCTGGGCTGGCCGCCGGATTTGCCCGTCACCCCCTGCCGGTTCCGCGCCGAGCCGCATCTCTTGTAGATGCCGACCGCGCTGGTTCTGTCCCCGCATCTCGATGATGCCGCGTTCTCCTGCGGCGGCCTGATGGCGCAACTGGCCGACGCCGGCTGGCGCTGCGCCATGGCGACAGCCTTTACCGCGACCGTGCTGCCAGTGTCGGGGTTCGCCCTGGCCTGCCAGCTCGACAAGGGCCTGGGACCCGACGTCGATTACATGGCGTTGCGGCGGGAGGAGGACCAGGCGGCGGCGGCGATCCTCGGCGTGGCCGACCTGCGTTGGCTCGACCTGCCGGAAGCGCCGCACCGGGGCTATGAGTCCGCTGCTGCCTTGTTCGGCGCGATCCGGGAGGATGATGCGGTGTGGCGCCTGCTCGCGGACAAGATTGCGGCGCTGCTGGAGGAATTGCAGCCGGATTTGGTGCTGGCGCCGCAGGGACTCGGCAGCCATGTGGATCACCGGCAGATGATCGGCGCCGTGCGGCAGGCGGCGCCGCGGCATCTTGCCTTCTACCGGGACACGCCCTACGCACTTCGCGACACAAACGCGGTGTCGGACCATCTCATGCCCGGGCTGCGGGAGTGCGCGCCGGGGATCGCCGCCGGGCTGGAGCGCAAGGTCGCGGCGTCCTGCGCCTACGGCAGCCAGATCGGCTTCCAGTTCGGCGGACCCGCCCGGCTTGCGGCAGCGCTGCGGGAGTTCGCCGTGCGTGAGGGCCAGGGCCGCCCGGCGGAACGCTTCCTGGCGTCGCCAGGTGCCTTGGATCTGCTGCCAGGCAGCCATTAGGCAGCCATATTGTAGGGGTAAGATCATTGCCGTCTCACCTCCCTTTTGGGTACAGGCTCCACCGGCAATGAAGATGCAACCGCTCCGCAACTCTCTCCTGATGGACCAGGCGGCCGCAAGCCTTTGCCGGGTCAGCACGCTCCGCGCCGCGCCGGGCCGGCTGCGGCGGGCAGCCTTCATCGTGCCGATCCTCGGTTCCACGGCGCTGGCCACGGCGCTGGCCGCCTTCGTCACGAGGGGCATCGCCGACCCGCTGCGCTGGCCGCTCCTTGCGCTGCTGGCGGTCAACATCCTGTATGCGGCGCTGACGGGCTGGCCGACGGTGCTGGGCTTCCTGGCCCGCCTGTCCGGCCGGGCGCTGCACGTTTCGGCGACGCCGTCCGGGCGGAGCCGCACGGCGGTGGTCATGCCCATCCACCAGGAAGACCCGCGCGCCGTGTTCGCGGCGGTTGAGGTGATGTCCCAGGCCATCGCCGCCGCGGGAATGCGGAACACCGACCTGTTCGTGCTGTCCGACACGCACGACCCGGCCATCGCCGCGGAGGAGATGCGGGCGTTCACCGCGCTTCGTGCCCGCGTGCCTACGCTGCACTACCGGCGCCGCACCAGCAACGCCGGGCGCAAGGTGGGCAACCTCCTGGACTTCTGCGCCACCTGGGGCGGCCGTTACGATTACATGGTCGTGCTCGACGCCGACAGCTTGATGGGCGCCGGCACGATTGCGACCCTGATCGGCCTGATGGACGCGAACCCGAAAGTCGGCATCGTGCAAAGCGTGCCCTACCCTGTCGGGCGTGAAACGCTGTTCGCCCGCGTGCAGCAGTTCGCGGCCCGGCTTTACACGCCGATGCTGATCGAGGGCCTGACGTTCTGGCAGCAGGGCGATGCGAACTACTGGGGCCACAACGCCATCGTGCGGATCGCGCCCTTCGTCGCGCATTGCGGCCTGCCGGTCCTGCCGGGGCGGGAGCCGTTCGGCGGCGAGATCCTGTGCCATGACGTGGTGGAAGCCGGGCTGATGCGCGGCGCCGGTTGGGACGTGTGGGTGCTGCCCCAGGTGACGGAAAGCTACGAGGCGCTTCCGGCCAACCTCATTGATTTCGCCAGCCGGGAACGCCGGTGGTGCCAGGGCAACCTGCAACATGCCCGGCTGCTGGACCGCCCCGGACTGCGTCCGGTCGGCCGGTTCCACTTGGGTTACGGCGTTCTGCACTACATCTCCGGCCCGCTGGCGGTGTTGTTCCTGGCGCTCGCGACGCTGGACGCGGCGACGGGCGGCGGCTTCGTCTCCGCCCTGCTGCTCGGCACCGGGGCCGCGCATGGCGCCCTGGCCGCGCTGGTGCTTGGGCTGCTGTATGCCGGCAAGCTGCTGAGCCTGGGGACGGCGCTGTTCGATGACCGGGAAGCGCGGTCCTACGGCGGCCGTGCCCGCCTGATTGCCAGCGCGGCGCTGGAGCAGGTGGCCGCGCTCGGGATCTCGGCCATGCTGATCGTGTTCTATACCCGCTACGTCGCCGCGCTGCTGCTCGGCCAAACGGTCCGCTGGGACGCGCAGCCGCGCGACAACCGCGGTGTCTCCTGGGCGGAGGGCTGGATGCGGCTGCGGGGCACGCTGGCGGTGGGCTTGGGCTGGCTCCTGCTGCTGCTGCAGACCGGCCCGGCGATGCTGGCGTGGTGCGCGCCGCTGGTGTTCGGGCTGGTCATGGCGCTGCCCATGGCGATCTGGTCCAGCCGGACGGCGCTGGGCGGCTTGGCCCGCCGGTGGGGCTTGTTCCTGACGCCGGAGGAGCTGGCGCCGCCGCCGGTCCTGCGCGCGTTCCAGCGGGCGATGGCCGGGCCGCTGGTGCCCGGGCGGCCCCATGCCGCCTTGAACGGGCTGCAATTGGCGCCCAGCAGCGCGGACGGGGACTGACCCGGTGCTGCGCCGGGCTGTTGTGGTCCTGCTGTTCCTGTGTGCGACGGTGGGACTCGGCCAGGCCCAGGCCGACCTGTCCGCCGCCGACCGGATGGCGATCCAAGGCGTGATCACCCGGCAGGTCGAAGCCTTCCGGCATGACGACGCAGAAACCGCCTTCGGCTTCGCCTCTCCCGGCATCCAGGATCAGTTCGGCACGCCGGGCCGCTTCCTTGACATGGTACGCCGCGCCTACCCCGCCGTGCACCGGCCCCGCGCCATGGAGTTCACCGGGCTGCGGCTCGGCGAAGGCGCCGTCGTGCAGGAGGTCGAGCTGGTGGGTCCGAACGGCGCGTTGGAGCTGGCACTTTATACCATGGAGCGGGACTCCGCCGGGGCCTGGCGCATCGCCGGCTGCACCTTGGTCCCGAGCGCGCGCGTCGGCACTTGAGTTGCGGCTTTGAGTTTGGTCGGATAGTGTATCGACCAGATCAAGGAGCACCATCATGGCCGCATCACTTGCCCGGTTGGCCGTCCTGGCAGGGACGTTCGCCGTTCTCGCCGGAAGCGCCCAGGCCCGGGTGCTCGAAGTCGGGGACGGAAAGGCCTACAAGCTGCCCTCCCTCGCCGCCACCGCCGCCCGGGACGGCGACACCGTCAAGATCTACCCCGGCGAGTACTTCGACTGTGCGACCTGGGAAGCCAACAAGCTGGTGGTGGAGGGCGTGGGCGACGCCGACAAGGTCGTCATCACCGACAAATCCTGCGGCGGCAAGGCGCTGTTCATCACCGCGGGCGCCGACGTAACGATTCGCAACCTGACGCTGACCCGCGCCCGCGTGCCGGATGCGAACGGCGCGGGCATCCGCGGGGAGGGTGAGAAGCTGCTGGTCGAAGGCGTACGGTTCATCAACGACCAGAACGGCATCCTGACGGGCTACGACGGCTCGACGATCATCGTGCGCAACAGCGTGTTCGAGCGGAACGGCACCTGCGAGAAGGCCTGCTCGCACGGCATCTACGTCGGCAACTCCAAGCTGCTGCGCGTCGAGGGCTCCCACTTCAGCGACACGCGGCAGGGCCACCACATCAAGTCCCGCGCGCAGCGGACCGAGATCGTCGGCAACACGATCACGGACGGTCCCAACGGCACGGCCAGCTACCTGATCGACATCCCCAACGGCGGCTCGGCCGTCATAACCGGCAACACCATGGAGAAGGGGCCGCAGGCGGAGAACCGCAGCACGGCCATCGAAATCGGCGCGGAGGGCGTGACTAAGCCAACCCGGGAACTGCTGATCGAGAACAACACGTTCAAGAACGACGGCGGCTACGACACCTTCTTCGTCTCCAACTTCACGGCGACCGACGCGGTGGTGCGGGGCAACCGGATTTCCGGCCGGGTCAAGCCACTGCACGGCGACGGCGAAGTGACAGCGGCGAACTGAGCCGCCATGCGCCCCGTTCTGCTCGCTCCGGTTCTGCTCGCTCCGGTTCTGCTCGCTCTGGTTCTGCTGGCGGCCTCACTCCTGGCCGCGGCGCCCGCTGGGGCGCGGGACCTGGCCGCTGGGCCGGGCCAGGAGTTCGGTCAGCCGTCGGACGCCATCGCCGCCGCCGCCGACGGCGACACCGTGCTGATCGAGCCGGGCACCTACTACGATTGCGCCACCCTGACCGCGAACGGCGTCACCGTGGCCGGCCGCGCGCCAGGCGTCGTGCTGTCCGACAAGACCTGCGGCGCCAAGGCGATCCTGGTGATCCAGGGCGACGACACCGTGGTGCGCGACGTGACCCTGGCGCGGGCGCGGGTGCCGGACGGCAACGGCGCCGGGGTGCGGCTGGAAGGGCAGTCGCTGCTGCTTGAGCGCGTGCAGTTCGTGAACAACGAGGTCGGCGTCCTCGCCGGCATCGGCGGCCCCGGCGCGGTCCGGGTCGTGGGATGCCGGTTCGAGGGCGGCGGCGTCGCGGGCGACCGGCCCTCGGTGGCGCTGCTGGCCGGGCCGGTGGCGGTGCTCCAGGTGCAGCAATCGGTGTTCACCGGGGTCAAGGGCAGCCAGGTCGGCTCGACCGCCTTGCAGACCGAGCTGACCGGCAACCGGATCGAGACCTCCCGGCTGGCGGTTTCGGCGGCGGCCGGCAACCTGCTGCTGGAGGACAATGTCCTGGAGCTTGCGCCTGGCAACGACGGGCGGCAGGCGGCGGTGGTGGCGAGCGGCGACACCCGCGTGGTCATGCGGCGCAACCGCCTGGCCAACGACACCGGCCGCCCGGCGGCGCTGCTGCTGGACTGGTCGAGCGAGACGCCGAAGCTGGAGGACAACGTCGTCGTGCCGGGCGACGAGGAGGTGCGGAGCGACGGCGTTTGGCGCCACCGCGCGGGCGCGGTGCTGCACGAGGCGAAAATTGGCGTGAGCAGCCTGCTGGGCATGGCGAAGCGGCAGGTGCTGGGCCGTTGAGGTTCCGCCTCGCGGCGGCGGCTCTGCTGTGCCTGGCCAGTCCCGCGGTCGCCGAAGCCAACCGCTGGGACGATTACCAGCTCATCATGTGGCAGGACCAAGGGGTGGCCGGCATGGCCGGGTTGGCCCGCCTGGGCTTCAGCGGCGTGAAGCTGCGCGGCACCGGCGGCCAGATCAACCCGGCCGATGTCGCGGCCCGGCGCGAGGCGGGCCTGCCCTGGTTCGTCGAGAACATCGCCACCGATTTCTACGCGCCCTACCACCGCTACACGGAAGGCAAGCCCGTGACCTGGCTGTTCGACGCGGCGCGTGCCCGCCGCCAGCAGGCGCCCGAGGACCGCAGCGTTTTCGTGCGCGCGCCGGGCCTGTCGGACCCGGCCTGGCTCGATGCGGTGAAGGCGCGGCTGGCCGACGTGGTCCGCCGCCAGGCGCCCGACCGCCCGCTGTTCTACAACCTGGGCGATGAGACCGGGATCGCCGATCTGTCGGCGAATTGGGACTTCGACGTGTCGCCGGCCTCGCTCGGCGCCATGCGGGTGTGGCTGCGCACGCAATACCCGGACCTCGATGCGCTGAACCGGCAATGGGGCAGCCGCTTCGAGTCGTGGGAGCAGGTCGTGCCGGATCTGACGGACGACGCGATGCGCCGGACCGACGACAATTTCTCCGCCTGGGCCGACTTCAAGGCGTGGATGGACGTGGCGTTCGCCGCCGCCGTCCGCGCGGGAACGGACGCGGTGCATCGCGCCGATCCGGCCGCGCTCTCGGCCATCGAAGGCGCGCAGGTGCCGGGCTGGGGCGGCTACGATTATGGCCGGCTGGCGCACGCCGTTGACGTGATGGAAATCTACGACTCCGGCAACTCGCTGGAGATCGCGCACGGGCTGAACCCGGCGCTCATCCCGCTCCATACGATGTTTGAGACCGGATTGCGCGCCGACCACGCCGCCTGGCGCGACCTGCTGCGCGGCGGGCGCGGCCTGATCGTGTGGGACGAGCTGAACGACACGGTGCAGCCCGATGGCGAGCCGGGGCCGCGCGGCCGGGCGCGGGCGGCGCTGGGGGCGGGCCGGCGCGTGGTCGCCCCGGCG
>CAXTUQ010000019.1:0-22974 GCA_964247405.1 uncultured Acetobacteraceae bacterium | reverse complement strand
GACGCTCCGCCGCAAGACGGCCCGGCCCGGCGAGGAGGATGAGGCGCCGCGCCGCCGCCCCGGCATTGTGCTGCCCGGCCGCAAGCCGGCCGTGCCGGTGGCCAAGAAGGCCGTGGACGACCGCCGCCGCCCCGGCCGCATCGACGTGCAGGCCGCCATCGAGGGCGACGACGACAAGTCCCGCAGCCTGGCCTCCGTCCGCCGCCAGCGGGAGCGCGAGCGCCGGCAGGCCGAGCTTGAGCTGCTGCGCAGCGACCAGGTGAAAGTCGTGCGCGACGTGATCCTGCCCGAGGCGATCACGGTGCAGGAGCTCGCGAACCGTATGGCGGCACGCGTGCCGGAGGTCATCAAGGCGCTGATGCGCATGGGCGTGATGGCGACGGTGACGCAGGTGCTGGACGCCGACACGGCCGAGTTGGTGGTGGAGGAGTTCGGCCACCGCAGCCGCCGGGTCAGCGAAAGCGACGTCGAGCTTGGCATTGACGGGAAAGAGGACGTCGACACCGCGCTGGAGCCGCGCCCTCCGGTCGTGACCATCATGGGCCACGTCGATCACGGCAAGACCAGCCTGCTGGATGCGCTTCGCGCCACGGACGTGGCAGCGGGCGAGGCTGGCGGCATCACCCAGCACATCGGCGCCTACCAGGTGCAGTTGTCCGGCCATGAGGACAAGCTGGGGGGTGACAAGAACGGGCCGCGAATCACCTTCATCGATACGCCGGGCCATGAGGCGTTCACCGCCATGCGCAGCCGCGGCGCGTCCGTGACAGACATCGTCGTGCTCGTGGTGGCTGCCGACGACGGCGTGATGCCGCAGACGATTGAGGCGATCCGTCACGCGAAGGCGGCCAATGCCCCGCTGATCGTCGCGATCAACAAGATCGACAAGCCCGACGCCAATCCGTCCCGCGTGCGGCAGGAGCTGCTGAGCCACGAGGTGGTGGTGGAGGAGATGGGCGGCGACACGCAGGACGTGGAGGTTTCCGCCACCAAGCTGACCGGCCTTGACACGCTGGAGGAGGCGATCCTGCTGCAGGCGGAGATCCTGGACCTGCGCGCCAACCCCAAGCGTGCGGCGGAGGGTTCGGTGATCGAGAGCCGGCTGGACCGCGGACGCGGTCCGGTGGCGACCATCCTCGTGCAGAAGGGCACGCTGAACCAGGGGGACATCGTGGTGGCCGGCGCCGAGTGGGGCCGGGTGCGCGCGATGCTCGACGACAAGGGCAAGCAGATCAAGGTGGCCGGCCCGTCCACGCCGGTGGAGATCCTGGGCCTGAGCAGCGTGCCCACCGCCGGCGAGCCGTTCGTCGCGGTTGAGAACGAGGCGCGCGCCCGCGAGATCAGCGAGTTCCGCCAGCGCAAGCTCCGGGACCGCTCGGCCGCCGGCGCTACGGCGGCGCGCGGCACGCTGGAGGAGATGCTGGCCCGGGCTGTTGCCGGCGAGCTGAAGGAGGTCGCCATCCTGGTGAAGGCCGACGTGCAGGGCAGCGCCGAGGCGATCCAGGGCGCGGTGATGAAGCTGGCGCACGAGGAGGTCAAGGTCCGCGTGCTGCTGTCCGCCGTGGGCCAGATCACCGAAAGCGACGTGCAGTTGGCGCGGGCCAGCGACGCGGTGATCGTTGCCTTCAACGTCCGGGCCACCAGCCAGGCCCGCGAGTTGGCGCAGCGGGACGGGGTGGATATCCGCTACTACTCGATCATCTACGACGTGTCCGGCGACATCGAGAAGATGGTAAAGGGCAAGGTCGCCCCGAAGGCGCGGGAGAACTTCCTGGGCTACGCCGAGATCCGCAAGGTGTTCGACATCACCAAGACCGGCAAGGTCGCCGGCTGCATGGTGACGGAGGGCCTGGTGAAGCGCGGCGCCGGAGTGCGGCTGCTGCGTGAAGGCGTGGTGATCCACAACGGCGAGCTGAGCCAGTTGAAGCGCTTCAAGGATGACGTTCGGGAAGTGGCCCGCGGCTACGAGTGCGGGTTGAGCTTCGCGGGCTACAACGACCTGCGCGAGGGCGACATGGTCGAGTGCTTCGAGATCGAGATGGTCCCGGGGTGAGCAAGGCGCCCTATCCCAAGCCGGGGCGGGTCCAAGGCAAGCCGGGTGGGAAGCCGCGCGGCCGGCCCTCGGCCAAGGCGCCGACCCAGCGGCAATTGCGCGTGTCGGAGGAAATCCGGCACGTGCTCTCGTCGCTGTTCTTCCGCGGTGATTTTCGGGACCCTGACCTCGTAGATGCGAAGATCACAGTGACGGAGGTGCGGATCAGCCCGGACCTCAAGAACGCCACCGCCTTCGTCGCCCGGTTGGGCCGCAGCGACATCGACGCCCTCCTGCCGGCGCTGCGGCGGGCCGCGCCGTTCTTCCGGATGCAGCTTGCCCACGAGATGCGGCTGCGCGTGGCGCCCCAGGTGTCGTTCCAGCCGGACACGACGCTCGACTACGCGATGCATGTGGACCTGTTGTTGCGTGCGCCGGAAGTGGCGCGCGACCTGGCGCCCGCCGCACCGCCCGCCGATCCTGACCAATAGGGCCGGCTCCCAGCCCAAGGATTTCCAATGCGACGCAAGCATGGCCGCCCGCTCAACGGGTGGCTGGTTGTTGACAAGCCGCCGGGCATGACCAGCACGGACGTGGTGAACCGCGTGCGCCGCGGCTTCGACGCGCAGAAAGCCGGACACGGCGGCACGCTCGATCCGCTCGCGACGGGCGTGCTGCCGGTGGCGTTCGGCCATGCCACGAAGACCGTGCCCTATGTCATGGACGGTACGAAGCTGTACCGTTTCACGCTGCGCCTCGGCGACGCGCGCGACACGGACGACGCGGACGGGCAGGTGGTCGCGACTTCCGACGCGCGCCCGACCGACGCGCAGATCGCCGCGGCGCTCCCGGCGTTCCTGGGCGACATCATGCAGATCCCGCCGGCCTACTCGGCGATCAAGGTAGCGGGCGAGCGGGCCTATGACATGGCGCGGGAGGGCCGGGCACCTGTGCTGGAGCCGCGCCCGGCGCGCGTGGACCGCTTCGCCCTGGTGGAGCGCAGCGACGCGGACACCGCCATGTTCGAGGTGCAGTCCGGCAAGGGCGTGTATATGCGCAGCCTCGCCCGCGACTTGGCGCAGGCCTGCGGCACGCTGGGCCACGTCGCGGCGCTGCGCCGCCTGCGGGTCGGGCCGTTCACCGAGTCACAGGCAATTTTACTGGACAAATGCGTGGCGTCGGCGGACAACGCGCCTGCTTCCCCGAACCTTTTGCTTCCCGTCGCGACCGCGCTGGCCGACATCCCGGCGCTGGCCTTGACGGAGGCGGAGGTTTTCGGCCTTTCGAACGGCCAGGCGATCAACCTGGTGGATTTGATGGGCCGCATTCCGCAGACGGCCGACCCGAATGGTGGGTTGGCCCGTGCCATGGCGGGGGCGCGCGTGATTGGTTTGTGCCGGCTGAGCGATGGCTGGCTGAAACCGGAACGCCTGTTGTAACCCCCTTCCGGAGTAAAACTGATGGCGATCACTGCGGAGCGCCGCACGGCGCTCGTGTCCGAGTACGCAACCGGCACCGCCGACACCGGCAGCCCCGAGGTTCAGATCGCGCTGGCCACCGAGCGCATCGTGAACCTGACCGAGCACCTGAAAGTCCACGCCAAGGATTTCCATAGCCGCCGCGGCCTGCTGATGCTGGTCGGCCGCCGCCGCCGGCTGCTCGATTATTTGAAGAAGAAAGACGACGCCCGCTACCAGGCGCTGATTGGCCGTTTGGGCTTGCGTCGCTAACTGACTGCCATCCCGGCGCCATGGGGGCGCCGGGCGACCGCCGCGCGATGCGGCACGAGCCGTTGCCGTCCGCGACGGCGCCTCCGGCCACATGGCTCCTCGGGTTGGCCTTCCAACCCGACGCGGCTGCACCGCTTGCAGTCCGCCTCCATGTTGCCCGAGTCGCCGCTTCACCGGAACCAGGCCTCGCCCACTCGTCGCCCGTCCCGCGTTTCCAAGGACACGACATCCATGTTCAACTATTTCCGCAAGGAACTCGACTGGGGCGGGCGCAAGCTGGTCCTGGAGACCGGCAAGGTCGCACGCCAGGCGGACGGCGCCGTCATGGCCCGCTATGGCGACACCATCGTCCTGTGCACCGCTGTCGGCGTGCATTCCACGAAGCCCGGCCAGGACTTCTTCCCGCTCACGGTGAACTACCAGGAAAAGGCCTTCGCCGCCGGCAAGATCCCCGGCGGCTTTTTCAAGCGCGAGGGCCGTCCGTCCGAGAAGGAGGTGCTGACCAGTCGCCTGATCGACCGCCCGATCCGCCCGCTGTTCCCCCAGAGCTTCCGCAATGAAGTCCAGGTGGTCGCGACCGTGCTCAGCCATGACATGGAGAACGACCCGGACATTGTCGCATTGATTGGATGTTCGGCCGCGCTGACGCTTTCGGGCATTCCGTTCTTCGGCCCGGTCGGCGCCGCCCGCGTGGGGTTCGCCAATGGCGAGTACCTCCTGAACCCGACCGCCGAGCAACTCGCGGGCAGCAAGCTCGACTTGGTGGTGGCCGGCACGGTCGAAGGTGTCCTGATGGTGGAGAGCGAGGCGCAGGAGCTGTCCGAGGACGTGATGCTCGGCGCCGTCACCTTTGGCCATATGCAGTTCCAGCCGGTGATCCAGGCGATCATCGAGCTTGCGGAACACGCGGCCAAGGAGCCTTGGACCATTGCCGAGCCAGCTCCGGAACTGGCCACGCTCACGACGCGGGTCGGCGAGTTGGCCCGCGCCAGCTTGGCCGAGGCTTATCAAGAGCGGCAGAAGCAGGTCCGCCAGGAGAAGGTCAGCATAGCCAAGAAGGACGCGCTCGAAATCCTGGTGAGCGAGGGGCAGGATGCGGAGAAGGCGAAATCGCTGTTCAAGCAGCTTGAAGCGGACGTGGTGCGCAACGCGGTGCTGGACACCGGCCTGCGTATCGACGGCCGCGACACCAAAACCGTGCGGCAGATTGTGGCGGAGGTCGGCGTGCTGCCCCGCGCCCATGGCAGCAGCCTGTTCACGCGCGGCGAAACGCAGGCGCTGTGCGTAGCCACTCTCGGCACCGGGCAGGACGAGCAGATCATTGACGCCCTGGAAGGCGAGCGCCGCGAGCACTTCATGCTGCATTACAATTTCCCTCCCTACAGCGTTGGTGAGGCTGGCCGCATGGGCAGCCCCGGTCGGCGCGAGATCGGCCACGGCAAGCTCGCCTATCGCGCCGTCCGCCCCGTGCTGCCCGGCAAGGACGTGTTCCCCTACACCATGCGCGTCGTCAGCGAGATCACCGAAAGCAACGGCAGCTCCTCCATGGCGACCGTTTGCGGCACCAGCCTGTCGCTGATGGACGCGGGCGTGCCGCTGACCCGCCCGGTGGCCGGCATCGCCATGGGCTTGATCAAGGAGGACCGCGGCTTCGCCGTGCTGTCCGACATCCTGGGTGACGAGGACCACCTCGGCGACATGGACTTCAAGGTGGCCGGCAGCGAGCAGGGCGTCACCAGCCTGCAGATGGACATCAAGATCACCTCGATCACCGCTGACATCATGAAGGTCGCGCTGGAACAGGCCCGGGATGGCCGTTTGCACATCCTGGGCGAGATGGCGCGGGCGATCCAGGGCGCCCGGTCCGACGTGGCGGCAACCGCCCCGCGCATCACGATCATCACGGTGCCGAAGGAGAAGATCCGCGAGGTGATCGGCACTGGCGGCAAGGTGATCCGCGACATCGTGGAGCAGAGCGGCGCCAAGATCGACATCGAGGACGACGGCACCATCAAGATCGCCGCCACGACCGACACGGCCAGCCAAAAGGCCATCGACATGATCCGCGGCATCGTGGCGGAGCCGGAGGTCGGCCAGATCTACAACGGCAAGGTGGTCAAGACGGCCGACTTCGGCGCCTTCGTCAACTTCCTCGGCGCCAAGGACGGGCTGGTGCACATCAGCGAGCTGCAGCAGGGCCGGGTCAACAAGACGACGGACGTGGTGAACCAGGGCGATGCCGTGAAGGTGAAGGTCCTGGGCTTCGATGACCGCGGCAAGGTCAAGCTGTCCATGCGCGTCGTCGATCAGGCGACCGGGGCGGACATCACCGAGCAGGTCGGCAGCAAGGGTGGCCGGGACAGTGGGCGCGAAGGTGGGGGGCGCGAGGGCGGTCGCCGCGAGCGGTCGGAGCCCGACGCGGCGGAGTGAGTTAGGAAACGTGAACGTGTGCGGCTGGGCCTGGTAAATCCCGGCCCAGCCGCCAATGTTTCAGACTGTTACAAGAAGGTCTGGGCGGGGATGAAAGCTGTCAACACGATACAGATGGGCGGCGTGGACGTCCTCCCGCTGATCGAGGGCGGGAAGGGCATCGGCGTGTCCACCGGCGTGAGTTCGGGCCACTGGGCAAGCGCCGGCGGCGCTGGGACGTTCAGCGCGGTGAACGCCGATTTCTACGACGAGAACGGCAACCCGCTTGACCAAACCTACTACGGGCGCACCCGGCGGGACCGCCATGAGGAGCTGGTGCAGTTCGGCATTCAGGGCGGCATCGCCCAGGCGCAGCGCGCCCACGACATCTCCGGCGGCCAGGGCCGCCTGCACGCCAACATCCTTTGGGAGATGGGCGGTGCGGAGCGGGTCATTACCGGCGTGCTTGAGGGCGCGAAGGGCCTGATCCACGGCCTGACTTGCGGCGCCGGGATGCCGTATCGCCTGTCCGACATCGCTGCTCGGTTCGGCGTGCATTATTACCCCATCGTGTCCTCCTCCCGCGCATTCAGCGCCTTGTGGAAGCGTGCCTATTCCAAGGCGGCGTCCCTGCTGGGCGGCGTCGTGTATGAGGACCCCTGGCTCGCGGGCGGGCACAACGGCCTGTCCAACGGCGAGGACCCTACCAAGCCGGAAGACCCCTTCCCCCGCGTGCTGGCGTTGCGCAAGCTGATGCGGACCTTCGGGCTGGACCAGACCCCGATCATCATGGCGGGCGGCGTTTGGTGGCTGGAGGAGTGGGAGGACTGGATCGACAACCCGGACCTCGGCCCCATCGCCTTCCAGTTCGGCACCCGGCCCTTGCTGACCAAGGAAAGCCCGATCAGCGACGCCTGGAAGCAGCGGCTGCTGAGCCTCAAGGAAGGCGACGTTTTCCTGAACAAGTTCAGCCCGACCGGCTTCTATTCCAGCGCCGTCAACAACGGCTTCATTGCCGAGTTGCGGGAGCGCGGGGAGCATCAGGTCGCCTACTCGACCGAGCCGGTTGGCGAGCACGTCGCCATGCTCGGCATCGGCCCGCGCAAGCGCCCGGTCTATCTGACGCCCAACGACCTGTTCAACGTCGAGGGCTGGATCGCCGCCGGCTTCACCGAGGCGTTGCGCACGCCCGACAGTACGCTGATCTTCGTGACGCCGGAGCGGGCGGCGCAAATCACGGAGGACCAGGTGGCCTGCATGGGCTGCCTCAGCCAGTGCCGGTTCAGCAACTGGAGCCAGCATGGTCCCGACTTCGACAACGGCAAGAAGGCCGACCCGCGCAGCTTCTGCATCCAGAAGACCTTGCAGTCCGTGCGACGAGAGGATCAGACGCCGGAGGCCATCGAGCACCAACTGATGTTCAGCGGCCACAACGCCTATCGCTTTGCCAGTGATCCCTTCTATTCCAATGGGTTCATCCCGACGGTCAAGCAATTGGTAGAGCGTATCGTCTCCGGACGCTAAGGCTTCCCGAGCGCCAGGGCGCGGGCATAGACGGTTTTGCGCGGCAGCCCGGTCGCGGTGGCAACCAATGCCGCCGCGTCCTTCAGGCTGCTTTGCGTCAGCGCCTGGCGCAGTTGCTCATCCAAGTCTTGGGCATCGGCGGCGTCCTCGGGCGCCGGGCCGACGACAACCGTAATTTCTCCCCGGGCTGGCGCCGCGGCGTAATGCGCCGCGAGTTCGGGCAATGGGCCGCGCCGGACTTCCTCGAACCGTTTGGTCAACTCGCGTGCGACTGCGGCCGGGCGGTCCCCGAACTGCGCCGCAAGGTCGGCCAGCGACTCAGCTAGGCGGTGCGGGGCCTCGTGCCACAGCAGGGTCGCTGACAGGCCAGCACGCTCCGCGGCGCGCAGCCGGCCGAAGGCGGCCAAGCGCGCCGCCGGGCGTGGGGGCGGGAACCCCAGGAACAGGAATGGCTGCGGCGGCAAGCCCGACAAGACCAGGGCCATCACCGCCGCGTTCGGACCCGGCACCGCCGATATCGGCACTCCGGCCTCCACCGCCGCGCGCACCAGCCGGAAACCGGGATCGGACACCAGCAGCGTCCCGGCGTCCGAAACCAGCACCACCTTGCTGCCGCCCCGCAGCATGTCGAGCAGCGCCGGGATGCGGCCCTCCTCGTTATGGTCGTGCAAGGGCGACATACGCGTCGTGATCCCGTAATGCGTCAGCAGGCGGGCGGTCATCCGCGTGTCCTCGCACAGCACGAGGTCCGCGCTTCGCAACGCATCGAGCGCCCGCGCCGACATATCCGCCAAGTTGCCGATCGGGGTAGCAACCAGCACGAGTCCTGATGGTATAAACGGGCTGCGGTCCGGTGCAGGATCACCAGCAAGGGGTTCGGGACATGGTTCGTCGTCGGAGATTCGTTCGGGCATGGACGCTCCTTGCTGTCTTGGGCGGGCTGGCCGCCTGCGTAGCCGACACGGGCGACGCCGGCTATGGCCGTCCGGCCGTGGTCGGCGCCGCCCCGGTGGCGGTGGGTTCGCCGGGACAGCGCGTGACGATCCTGCTGCCGCTCACTGGCTCCACGGCCGAGATTGGCCAGGCGATGCTGCGGGCGGCGCAGCTTTCGCTCGACCAGCCGGGCGCCCCGCCCCTGGACGCGCGGGACACCAAGGGCACGCCCGCCGGCGCCGCCGACGCCGCCAAGCTGGCGATCGCGGCCGGCACCGGGATGGTGCTCGGCCCGCTCACCGCCGGGGAAACGGCGGCGGTGGCGCCCTTGGCCAAGGCGGCCGGCATCCCCGTGCTGGCCTTTACCTCCGATGCAAGCCTGGCCCAACCCGGCGTGTGGACGCTCGGGATCACGCCGGCCCAGCAGGTGCGGCGGCTGGTGCTGGCCGTGCAGGCGGAGGGCAGGAGCCGGGTGGCCGCCGTGCTGCCGAGCAATGCGTTCGGCGACGCGATGGCCGGCGGCGTCACCGCCGCGACCGAAGCGGCCGGGTTTGCTGCCCCGTCGGTCCTGCGTTACGGCAGCGGCTTCCCGGCCCTGAACGCCGCGCTGAAGAAGGTGTCCGACTACGACGCAAGGCGCGGCGCGGCCGAGCAGGAGGACCAGGCCGCCCGCGCCCCCGACGACGCCGACGCCCGACGGCGGCCCAAAGAGTCTGGCCGGCCCCTGCCGCCTGCGCCCATCGACGCCCTGCTGCTGGGCGCGGCCGGGGAGCAGCTCGGCCAGGCCATGCCGTTGCTGACGTATTACGGTATCGGGCCTGAGCAGGTCCGCATCCTGGGGCCGGCGCTTTGGAGCCGGGAGGCACCCCGTTTGTCAGCCCTGTCCGGCGCCTGGTACGCTGCCCCCGATCCTACGCAACGCGCCCCGTTCGAGCAGGCATACGCTGCGAAATACAACGCGCCGCCGCGTGACTTCGCCAGCCTGGCCTATGATGCCGCCGGCGTCGCCCGCGTCGCGGCCGGTAGCGGCGGCTTTGCGCCTGGCGCGCTTGCCCGGCCCGAGGGCTTCACCGGGGCGGACGGCTTGCTCGGCTTGCAGCCGGACGGCCAAACGCGGCGCGGCCTCGCGATCTTCGAAATCGACCACGGCGGCTCCCATGTCGTGCAGCCTGCGCCGCAAACCCTGCACTCGCCGGGTGTCTGTCGGGCGGCGTGCCGAGCGTTCCCGTGGGCGCGGCCCTCCCGCTCCGGGCCGCCTTGCTGTTGGCTGCGGTGACGTTAGCCGTGCTGCTGGGGCTGGTGTCATTGGGGCATCTCGCGGCGTGGCCGGCCATCGCCGCGGCGGCGGTGGTGTTCGCGGGATCGGTGGCTCTGGCGCGACTCTGGATGCACGACCTGAGCCTGGTGATGTCCGCCCTGCAAAGGGCCGGCTCGAAACCCGCAGCCGATCCGCCACGGCCGCCGTTCCTGGCCGCCACCGCCCGCCTCGCGCAGGAGGCGGAGCGGCTGTCGCGGTCGCTCGCGATGCGGACGGCGCAGGTCGAAGGCCTGCTGCGGGCGGAGCAGGTCATCGTGCAGCGCCTGCCGGACCCGCTGATCGTGCTCGGTCCCGACCGGCGGGTACAGCGGGCCAACGCGGCGGCCCACGCGGCCTTCGGCGGCGAGATGGCGGCCGTGCTGCGCCACCCGGGCCTCCGTGCCGCCATCGACCGGGCGCAGAGCCAGGGCGAGGACCAGGTGGCCGAGCTGAGCCTGCCGGTCCCCGTGGCGCGGGAGGTGCACGCGACGGTGATGGCGCTTGACCCGCCGCTGTCGGATGGCGGGCGCATCGTCGCCGTGCTGTCGGACCGCACCCGGGAACGCGCGGTGGAGCGCATGCGCGCCGATTTCGTCGCCAACGCCAGCCATGAGTTGCGGACGCCGCTCACCAGCCTGATCGGGTTCATCGACACCCTGCGCGGCCCGGCGGCGGACGACCTGCCGGCGCAGACCCGGTTCCTCGGCATCATGGCGGAGCAGGCGCAGCGGATGAACCGCCTGATCGACGACCTGCTGAGCCTGTCGCGCATCGAGTTGACCGAGCACCAGTTGCCGGCCACGCGGGTCAACCTCTGCGACCTGATCCACCGCCTCGCGGCCGGCTTCGAACCGCAGGTCGCCGCGCGCCGCATCCGGCTGGACGTGAACGTGCCGCCCAGCCTGCCGCGGGTGGTGGGCGACGACGACCAGTTGGAGCAGGTGCTGCAGAACCTGCTGGACAACGCGGTGAAATACGGCCGGGAAGGCGGGGTCGTCACCGTGTCGGCCGGGCGGGTCACGTCGAGCGGCCGATGGCCGGCGCGCCCCGGCGTCACGCTGTCCGTGTCCGACGACGGCCAGGGCATCGCCCGGGCGCACATCCCGCGCCTGACCGAGCGCTTCTACCGGGCCGACAAAGGCCGGTCGCGCACCGTGGGCGGCACCGGGCTGGGCCTCGCCATCGTCAAGCACATCGTCAGCCGCCACCGCGGGCAGATGCTGATCGACAGCAAGGAAGGCGCGGGCACCACCGTCACGATCTGGCTCCCTGAAGGCGAGGCGGTGGAAACCGCCGCAGCAGCCCCAGCATAACCAGCATCGCCGGAACCGCGGCAAAGATGGTGAGCGCGTAGAACGGCACCCACCCCAACGCCGCCGCCAGCACGCCGGAGAACCCGCCGATCGTGCGCAGCCCCACCGCGGCGAGCGAAGACAGCAACGCGTACTGCGTTGCGGTGAACGCGCTGGAGCACAACGCGGACAGGTAGGTGAGGAACGCCGCATCCGCCATGGCCTCGGCAAAGCTCTCCAGCATCACCTTGGCCAACAGGATGCGCGTGTCGCCGCCGGACACCGCCAGCGCGAAGTAGAGCGCCATGGTGGCCATCTGCACGAAGCCGGTCAGCACCAGCGCCCGCCCGGTGCCGATGCGTATGACAAGCCAGCCGCCCATGGTGATGCCCAGCAGGCTCGCAACCAGCCCCGGCACGCCGGTCGCGAGCGCGACCTGGGCGCGGTCGAACCCCATGTCGCGGTAGAACGGCGTCGCCATGGTGTGGGCCAACGCCTCGCCAAGCTTGAACAGCATGACGAAAGCGAGGATTTGTCCGGCCCCCGGGCGCTGCCAGAAATCGCGGAACGGCTCGATCACCGCGGCCTGAAACCTGGCGCGCAGGCCGCGTACGACGTCGGGGGCAGCCTGCTGCGACGGCTCGGCGGCAACGAGCGTCACCAGCGCCCCAGTGCCGACCAGGCCCGTCATCACGCACAATGCAGCGCGCCAGCCGACGATGTCAGCCAACTTGATCGTTCCAGCCCCCGAGATCAGCAGCGCCAGGCGATAGCCCCAGACATAGGCCGCGAGCGCGATGCCTTGCAGGCGCTCCGGAAACGTCTCAATCCGCCAAGCGTCCACGACGATGTCCTGGCTGGCGGACAAGAACGCAATTGCAATGGCGGCGCACACCAGCAAGGTCGGCGCCTGCCGCGGATCGGAAAACGCCAGCGCCAGGCACGCCGCCGCCAGGGAGGGCTGGATTGCCAGCAGCCAGCCGCGCCGGCGCCCGAATCGCGCCAACCCGGCGGGCGGGCGGACCTGGTCGAGCAGAGGCGACCAGAGAAACTTCAGCGTGTAGGCCAGCCCAATGTTGGCGGTCAGCCCAATGGCCGCGAGCGAAGTGCCGCCTTCGGTCAACCATTGCCGCAGCGTGAAGCCCGACAACGACAAGGGCAAGCCGGCAGCCAGGCCGTAAGCGCCCATGATCCAAAGCGAGCGGTCGCGGACGTGTTCGAATGCCGGGGCCGTGCGAAGGCCGGCCACGACGGCCCTGAGCCTATGCGGGCGAGACACCCCGCCCGGCGCTGGCCTGCGCGCCGGGCGGGGCGTCGGACGGTCAGCGGGACGGGGCGTCCGACCCATTCAGGCCGGTACCGGTATCGGTGTCTGTCGCTACAGGCCGGGCCGTGTGATGCCTGCGGTGACGGGCACGGTGGTGATGGTGGCGATGACGGCGCCGCGCCGACGCGCCGGTGCCGCCGGCCGGGGCGCCTTCCGAGTAGCTTGGCGCCGTGGCTGAAGGCACATCGCCACCCGGTCCAACACCGGGCGTCACCTGGGCAAAGGCCGGCCCGGCGGCCACTGTAGCTGCAAGCAATACAAAGGAAAGGCGTCGAACCACGCTGCCCATCACAATCTCCGAATCGAGAAGCAGGACAGAATCGCCATGCTTGCCGGAAATAGACAGGATCAAACCGGTCGCATCAAGGAACGATACGGCATTACGCCGCTTCGCTGTCCGCCTTGCGTTCCGCGCGCTTGCGCTCGTTGGGATCGAGGTAGCGCTTCCGCAACCGGACGGCGCTGGGTGTGACCTCGACCAACTCGTCGTCCTCGATGTAGGCGATGGCTTGCTCAAGCGACATGCGGCGCGGCGGGATCAGCAGCATCGCGTCGTCCTTGCCGGCCGCGCGGACGTTGGTCAGCTTCTTCTCCTTGATCGGGTTCACGTCCAGGTCCGCGCCGCGGCTGTTCTCGCCCAGGATCAGGCCGATATAGACCTTGTCGCCGGGATCGACGAACAGCGTGCCGCGCTCCTGCAGGTAGAACAGCGCGTAGTGGATCGCCTCGCCGCCCTCGCTGCTGATCAGGCTGCCGTTGCGCCGCCCCTCCATGGGGCCGGACCATGGCTCATAGCCCGTGAAGATCCGGTTCATGATCCCGGTGCCGCGCGTGTCGGTCAGGAACTCGCCGTGGTAGCCGATCAGGCCGCGGCTCGGCATGTGAAAGGTGAGCCGGACCTTGCCGCCGCCGGACGGACGCATGTCCTGCAACATGCCTTTGCGGCGGCTCATCTTCTCCACCACCACGCCGGAGAACGGCTCGTCCACATCGACCAGCACGTCCTCGAACGGCTCTTCGCGCTCGCCCGTCTCCTCGTTCTTCCGGGTCAGCACGCGGGGGCGGCCGATGGTCAGCTCGAACCCCTCGCGCCGCATCTGCTCGATCAGTACGCCGAGCTGCAATTCGCCGCGCCCGGCGACCTCGAAAGCATCGGTCTCGTTGCTTTCGGTGATCTTGATCGCAACGTTGCCCTCGCCTTCCCGCAGCAGGCGGTCGCGGATCTGGCGGGAGGTGACCTTCTTGCCCACCTTGCCGCCCAGCGGACCGTCGTTCACGCGAAAGGTCATGGCGAGCGTCGGCGGATCGACGGGGATCGCCGGCAAGGGATGGCCCAGCTCCGGCGCGCCGATGGTGTCCGGCACCGTCGCGTCCTCCAGCCCGGCAACCGCCACGATGTCCCCGGCCTCGCACTCGTCCACCGGCACGCGGTCCAAGCCGCGGTAGCCCATCAGCTTGGTGAGCCGCCCCGACTCCACCGCCGTGCCGTCGCCGCGCAGTACCTTGACCGGCATGTTCAGCCGCGCCCTGCCCTGCTCGACCCGGCCGGTCAGCACACGGCCGAGGAAGTTGTCGTAGTCGAGGATGCTCGCCACCATGGCGAACGGCGCCTCCTTGTCCAGCACGGTCGGCGGCACGTGGCTCATCACCAGGTCGAACAGCGGCGCCAAGTCCTTGCGCGCCCCGTCCATCGTCGGGTCGGCCCAGCCCTGGCGGCCCGAGGCATACAGCATGGGGAAATCAAGCTGCTCGTCATTGGCGCCCAAGGCCGCGAACAGGTCGAACACCTCGTTGTGCACCTCGTCCGGCCGGGCGTCGCCGCGGTCAACCTTGTTGATGACGACGATGGGCTTGATGCCACGGGCGAGCGCCTTGGTCACCACGAACTTGGTCTGCGGCAGCGCGCCCTCCGCGGCGTCCACCAAGACGAGCACGCCGTCCACCATGTTCAGGATACGCTCGACCTCGCCGCCGAAGTCGGCGTGGCCCGGCGTGTCAACGATGTTGATCCGGCTGTCCTTCCAGACCACGCTCGTGCACTTCGCCAAGATGGTGATGCCGCGTTCCCGTTCCAGGTCGTTCTTGTCCAGCGCGCGCTCGGCCACTTGCTGGTGCTCGCGGAATGCCCCGGACTGCTTCAGCAATTGATCGACAAGCGTCGTCTTGCCATGGTCAACGTGGGCGATGATGGCGATGTTGCGAATGTCCATGGGAAACCTTGGCGCCTGGCGTGGCCGCGAATAGGGATGGCGCGGAGGCCTGACCGGCGCCCGCGTGTTGCATCGCACACATAGGCGGGCATCCGCCGTTTTGCGAGGCAAAAATGCCCTAGTGCCACCCGCAGGCTCCCACTCCGGCCATCAAGCCCGCGGGGCCAGCCTATTCGGCCGGCCCCTGCTGGCCCTAGCCCGCGTTGTCCAACGCAGCCTACCCTGCGTTGCCCATGGCGGCGCGGATGGCTGAGCGCGCGCCGGCGATGTCGCGCGTCGCCAAGGCTTGGCGGGCCTGGCCGATCTGCTGCACCATCGGCATGTCCGCCGGGCTGGCGGCCGCGGACGGGTCGGTCGAGCGGGACAGCAGGCGCGTTTCGGCCCGTTCAAGCGCTTCTTGCGCCGCGCCGGTCTTGCCGGACGCGAGGGCGTTTTGCGCCGCTGCGAGGTAAGCCTCCGGCGTGTTGCTGGCGGTCGCCGGGTCGGGCAGGCGCGGGGCGATCTCGGACCGCGTGTCGGACGCCGTTATGTTGCTGGCGTGGTTGGACCGCGGCGACCCGGCGCCACCGCGATAGGCGTCGGTGGGCGGTGCATCGACAGACGCTTGGCCGCTCATCCCGGCGTCGCTTCCCATCCCGGCGTCGCTGGTCGCCGTGCGGTGATGGCGCATCCGGCGATGTCCGCCCGTCGTGTCAGCGCCGGAGGCCATAGGCCGCGTTCTCGGCGAGGCCGTTCCCGTCGTGCCAAGCGCCTCGCCCGGCAAATTGCGGGTCGCGGTGCCAGCAGTATCTGGCAGGCTGTTGCTTGGCTGGGGCATGCCCTGCCCGGAATTCGGCGACGGCGGACTTTGAGTGGATGACATCGAGTTCTGTGCAAGCACTGGGCCATAAGCCAGGGCGAGCAGCGCTGCCGACATCAGCAGTGTCTTACGCATTTGCGGTATCCCTTTGTTAGTTGCTCACGACGCGCCAAGCATGGCATGTCGAGGCGATACAACAACGATTCCCGCTTCGGGTTCCGCGATCAATCCTGGACCGATGCAACCATGCCACGAAGATCGGCTTGCGGCCGGGCGCCGAATTGCGCGATGGCCGCCGCCGCCGCCCGGCTGCCAAGCTCCCCGCAGGCGCGCAGGCCGCGCCCGGCCGCATGGGCGGCGAGGAAGCCGGCCGCGTAGGCGTCGCCGGCTCCGGTCGTATCGACCAGGCGCACGGGCGCCGCTGCCACCTCCACCCGCTCGGCGCCGCGCAGCACGACGCTTCCCGCCTCGCTCCGGGTCAGCGCCGCGAGCGCCACATCCGCGCCCGCGCGCCGTGCCGCCGCGTCGAACTCGTTCTCCTCGTAAAGACTGCACACCTCGGCCTCGTTGGCGAACAGGATATCGACGTGGTCGCGCACCAGGCCGCGGAACGCTGTCCTGTGCCGGTCAACGCAGAACGCGTCCGACAGCGACAGCGCCACCAAGCGCCCGGCCCCATGCGCCGCCGCGGCCGCGCGGAGGAACGCCGCCTGCGCGGAGGGCGGATCGAACAGGTAGCCTTCGAGGTAGGTCACGGCGCTGTCGGCCACCAGGGCTTCGTCCAGGTCCGGGCCCCCGAAGCTGACGCAGGCGCCCAGATACGTGCTCATGGTGCGTTGGCCGTCCGGCGTCACGGCGATCAGGCAGCGCGCGGTGGGCGCCCCGCCCTGCAGCGGCGCGGTCGGGAAGTGCACGCCCGCGGCGGTGATGTCGTGGCGGAATGCGGCGCCCAGCGGGTCGTCCGCCACCTTGCCCATGAATGCCACCCGGGCGCCCAGCCCAGCCGCCACGGCGCAGGTGTTCGCCGCCGACCCGCCGCTGCTCTCCTGGCCCGGCGGCATCGCCGCATACAGCGCCTCCGCCTGCTCCGCGGAGATCAGCGCCATGCCGCCTTTGCGCAGGTCGTGCCGCGACAGGAAGTCGTCCTTCGTAGGCGACACCACGTCCGCGATGGCGTTGCCGATGCCGAGGATGTCGAACCGGGCGGGAGAAAGGGAAGAGGACATGGCTGCTCCAGATGCGCTGCCCGGGACACCAGGGCCTGGCGTGCGCCTAACATCCGCCTTACCTGCCTGCAACCCGCCCCGCTTGTCCCCCGCCCTGCTTGTCCCGGCGCAATCCCGGCCCTGAGGTCGCCCGCATGCTGTCTCCGCTTTCCCGCGCCATCGCCCAGTTGCAGGACCCGGTGTTCCTGGGCGTCGTTTGGCGCAGCCTTGCGTTGTCGGGCGCAGTCTTCCTGGGCCTGCTGGCGGGCAGTGTCTGGGCGGTGGAGCAGGTGGTGGCGCGGCCGGGCTGGCTGGGCTGGCTTGCCGGGCTGGCTGGGGGCGTGGGCGCGGCGCTGCTGGCCTTGTGGCTGTTCGTGCCGGTCGCCCTGCTGATCGCGACGCTCTACATGGACCGCATCGCCGCCGCGGTGGACGGGCGGTTCTACCCGGGCCTGCCGGTGCCGCTCGGCGCGCCGCTGGCGGTGCAGGCGTGGGACGGCCTGGCGCTCGGGGCGCAGGTCCTCGCACTCCAGATCGTCGCCCTGCTGCTGGCGCTCCTCTTGCCCGGAGTCGGCCTCGTGCTCGGTTGGCTGGTCGCCGGATGGGGCATCGGCCGCGGCCTGTTCATGGGCGTCGCCATGCGCCGCATGGGACGGGCGGAGGCGCTGCGCCGCTACGCCAGGCTGCGCCTGCCGGTGCTGGCCCAAGGCGTGGCGCTGGCGCTGGCGGGCAGCGTGCCGGGCCTGAACCTGCTGGTTCCCGTGGTCGGCACGGCGGCGATGGTCCATGTGCTGAACCGTGCGCGGTGAACGCTTTGTTACGGGTTGTGAAATGGTGCCGGCATATGTTAGGTCACACTTAACGCGCGCCGTGTCACGGGGCGCGCAGCCTCGCAAGGAGGACCCGCTTGTTCAAGCGCCGCAGACCAGAAGGTTCCATGGGCAACGAATCAGCCACCCCGCAGCACGATGCGTTTGGCGCGGCCGAGGGCCTGACGGACGACTCCGCCGTGCTGGACGCCCCGCGCCCGTCGGTCTGGCCGGCCGACACCGGCCTCGGCGTCCCGCCTTACCGCCCCGTTCCGTCCAAGGAGGCTCCAGACATGGCCCGCACGCCCTTCTCCGCCCCGAGCCTCGCCGTGCCCAGCACGCCGGCGCCGCCCCCTGCTCCGGCCCCGACCATGACGGCGAGCCTCGTCGCCCCGCCGCGCCCCGTCCCGGTGCCGGACCGCGTGCGTGAAGCGCCGGAGCGCCGCACCCTGGTCGTCGGCCGCGGCATCTCCGTCCAAGGAACCGTCGCAGATGCCGAACGCCTGGTCGTTGAGGGCACCGTCGAGGCCAGCATGATCCACGCAACCGAGCTGAGCATCGCGCAAGGCGGCGTGTTCAAGGGCGAGGTCGAGGTCGAGGACGCGGAGATCGGCGGCACCATCGACGGCACGCTGACCGTGCGCGGCAACCTGGTCGTCCGGGCGACCGGCAAGGTGCTCGGCACCGCCCGCTGCCGCCGTTTGCAGGTCGAGGATGGCGGCCAGATCACCGGCCGGATCGAGATGCTGACCGACGGCGTGACCAAGCTGGACGCGCACCGCGCCGTGGAGATGTCCGCCTGATGCCAGCCGCCCTGACGGGCGGCCGTTATCAGAGTCGTTTTTGGCGCGCGGCCTCAGCCGCCGTGGGCGCCGCGCCTCAGCTTTCCATCCGCGTCTGCGCCTTGGTGTCCCGCATCAGCGCATACACCAGCAGCGAAAGGAACGTGAGCGCCGTCACGTACCAGTAGAACCAGCTTTCATGCCCGGCAGCCTTGAACTGCAGCGCGATCAGCGGCGCCGTGCCGCCGAAGATCGAGGCCGCCACGGCGTAGGGCAGCCCGACCCCCAGCGCCCGCACCCCGGCGGGGAACAGCTCCGCCTTCACCACGGCGTTGATCGACGTGTAGCCGGACACGATCGCCAGCGCCGCCAGGATCAGCAGCATCGCCTGGACATACCCCGTCGCGGACCCCAGCGCCGTGAGGATCGGCACGGTGCACAGCGTGCCCATGACGCCGAACCACATCAGCACCGGGCGCCGGCCGATCCGGTCGCTGATGGCGCCGAACACCGGCTGCATCGCGGCATAGAGGATCAGCGTGATGAAGCTGATCTCCGCCACCCACTCGCGCGGGAACCGCAGCGTGTTGGACAGGTAGGTCGGCATGTAGCTGCTGAAGGTGTAGAACGCCGTGGTGCCGCCCATGGTCAGTCCGAACACCAGCAGCAGCTCCCTGGGGTGCTTGAGAAGCTCCCGTATCAGGTTCTGCCTTGGTTCGCGGCTGGCCCGCTGCCATTCCTCAGTTTCCGCCAGGTTGCGGCGCAGATACAGGCCGTAGAGCGCCCCGAACGCACCGATGGCGAAGGGGATGCGCCAGGCCCATGCTTCCAATTCCGCCGCGCTGAACGCTTGCTGCATGACCAACAGCACCAGTGCCGCGACCACCTGCCCGCCGATCAGCGTCACATACTGGAAGGAGCTGTAGAACCCGCGATGCTTCGACCCGGCGACCTCGCTCAGGTACGTCGCCGATGACGCGTATTCCCCGCCCAGCGACACGCCTTGCAGCAGCCGGGCCAGCAGCAGCAGCAGCGGGGCGAGCACGCCGGCGGTCGCATAGGTGGGCAGCACTGCGATCAGGCCGGAGCCTGCGCACATCAGCAGCACCGACAAGGTAAGGGCCGCCCGCCGGCCTTTCCGGTCGGCGTAATACCCCAGGATAAAGCCGCCAATAGGCCGGATCACGAAACCCACGGCGTAGATGCTGAACGCGGTGATGAACTGCACCGTGGGATCGGTGCTGCTGCTGAACGACTTGGCAAAATAGATCGCGAACGAGTTGTAAACGTAGAAGTCATACCACTCGATCAGGTTGCCGATCGACCCGGCGAAGATATTTTTCAGCCGCGACGCGACCTGCGCCGCCCCCTCGCCGGCCACGGGGTTCAGGCTTGCTTGATCCAATGCTTCGGTCCCAGCCAGAGGTTCACGCGCCCTTGATAGCCTGGGCGCCGATGGCTTGATAGGCGGCCAGCCCGGCCAGGTCCACGATCTGGCTCACCGACGCCCCCATTGGCACGATCTGCGCCGGCTGCGCCAGACCGAGCAGCAGCGGCCCGATGGTGCTCGCCTGGCCAAGCCGCGGCGCCAAGCGCGACGTGATGTGCGCCGAGTGCAAACCCGGCATCACCAGCACGTTCGCGTTCCCCGTCAGCCGGCAGAACGGGTACAGCGCGCGGATCGCCGGGTCGAGCGCCACGTCCGAACTCATGTCGCCGTCGTACTCGAAATCGACGCCGCGCCCGTCCAGGATCGACACCGCTTCCCGGATGCCGTGCACGGTGCGGTGCATCGGGTTGCCGAACGTCGAGTGCGACAGCAGCGCGACCCGCGGCTCATGCCCGAGCTGCCGGGCCGCGGCGGCGCTGCCCATCACGATGTCGGCCAGTTGCTCCGGGGACGGCCGCTCGTGGCGCAGCGTGTCGCTGATGAAGATGGTGCCGTGGGCGCCCACCATCAGCGTCAAGCCGAAGCTGATCTTGCCCGGCGCCGTGTCGATCACCTGGCCGATGTCGTCCAGGCACACCGCGGCGGAGCGGGTCAACCCGGTCAGCATCGCGTCGGCGTCTCCCGCCGCCACCATGCAGGCCGCGAACACGTTGCGGTCCTGGTTCACCATGCGCTGGCAATCCCGGGCAAGCGCGCCCCGCCGTTGCAGCCGCTCATACAGCAGCGCGACATACCGCGCGTTGTGCTGCGACAGCCGGGCGTTGTGCACCTCGATCCCGTCCGCCAAGCCCAGCCCCAGCCCAGCCATCGTCTGCCGCACCCGGTCCTCCCGCCCGATCAGCACCGGGGTGCCGTAGCCCGCGTTGCGGAAGGCGACGGCGGCGCGCACGACCTTCTCCTCCTCGCCTTCCGCGAACACCACGCGCTTCGGGTTGGCGCGCACCCGCTCCATGATGGCGTCGAGCGCGTTGGCCGTGGGGTCGAGCCGCCCGGACAGGGTGCGGGCGTATTTGCGGAGGTCCGCCATCGGGCGCCGGGCCACGCCGGTGTCCACCGCGGCGCGGGCCACGGCGGGAGGCACGTGGCTGATCAGCCGCGGGTCGAAGGCGTTCGGGATGATGTAGTCGGGGCCGAAGCGCAGCCGCGCGCCGCCGGAGGACGCCCTGTGCACCTCGTCCGGCACGTCCTCCCGCGCCAGCGCCGCCAGCGCCTCCGCCGCGGCCACCTTCATCGCGTCGTTGATCGTGCTGGCCCGCACGTCGAGCGCGCCGCGGAAGATGTAGGGGAAGCCGAGCACGTTGTTGACCTGGTTCGGGTAGTCGCTGCGCCCGGTCGCGATGATCGCGTCGTCCCGCACGGCGCGGGCTTCCTCCGGCGTGATCTCCGGGTCGGGGTTGGCCATGGCGAAGATGATCGGACGCGGCGCCATGCTGCGCACCATCTCCGCCGTGAGCGCGCCGCGCACCGACAGGCCGAAGAACGCGTCGGCGCCCGCCACCGCGTCCGCCAGGGTACGCGCGTCGGTGGCGACCGCGTGGCCAGACTTCCATTGGTTCATGCCGGCGGTGCGGCCCTGGTACACGACGCCCCGCGTGTCGCACAGCGTCACGTGCTCCGGCCGAACCCCCATCGCCTTCAGCAGCTCGACGCAGGCGATGGCCGCGGCGCCCGCGCCGTTCACCACGAGCCGCGTGTCCGACAGGCTGCGCCCGGTCAGGTGGCAGGCGTTGATCAGCCCGGCCGCCGCCACGATGGCCGTGCCGTGCTGGTCGTCATGGAACACCGGGATGTCCATCAGCTCGCGCAGCCGGCTTTCGATCACGAAGCACTCCGGCGCCTTGATGTCCTCCAGGTTGATGCCGCCGAAGCCCGCGCCCAGGAAGCGCACGCAGTTGACGAACTCCTCCACGTCCTCGGTCGAGATCTCGAGGTCGATGCCGTCCAGGTCGGCGAAGCGCTTGAACAGCGCGACCTTGCCCTCCATCACCGGCTTGGAGGCGAGCGCGCCGAGGTTGCCCAGGCCCAGCACCGCCGTGCCGTTGGAGATGACGGCGACCATGTTGCCCTTGGTCGTGTAGTCATAGGCCAGCGCCGGGTCGCGCTGGATATGCAGGCACGGCTCGGCGACGCCGGGCGAGTAGGCGAGGCTGAGGTCCCGCGCCGTCACCAGCGGCTTGCTGATCCGCGTTTCCAGCTTGCCGGGCCGACCGGTCGAGTGCAGCGCCAGCGCTTCCTCCGCGGAAACCCGGCCTGCGCGGGGTTCGATGATGCCGTCAGCCATGGGTCAAGCTCCTGAGGGGCGGGCCTTCGCCCGGTGGGATCGACCTGCATACGCCAGCGATGCCGGGCGCGTAACCCAGCCGCTTCGCAGGTGCGGCATGGTTTGTTAGGATGGCGGCATGGAGCTGCCCAGCGCCGCCGGCGCGTCCCCCGCCATGGCCCAATGGTTCGCGCTCAAGGCCGACAACCCCGACGCGCTGCTGTTCCTGCGCATGGGCGACTTCTACGAGCTGTTCTTCACCGACGCGGAGGCCGCCGCCGCCGCCCTCGACATCGCGCTGACCCGGCGCGGCGAGCATAACAACGAGCCGATCCCGATGTGCGGCGTCCCGGTGCATGCGGCCGAGGCCTACTTGTCCCGCCTGATCCGCCGCGGCTTCCGCGTCGCGGTGGCGGAGCAGATGGAACCGGCGAAGGGTCGCACCGGCAAGGGTCCGCTGCGCCGCGCCGTGGTGCGCCTGGTCACGCCGGGCACGCTGACGGAAGACAGCCTGCTCGACGCGCACCGCCCCAACCTGCTGCTGACGCTGGCCCGTGTCGGCACGGGGCTGGGAGCCGCGTGGTTGGACGTTTCAACCGGGCTGTTCGAGACCGCGGCCCCCTCCCCCGCCGACCTGCTGCCGCTGCTGGGCCGGTTGGAGGCGGCGGAGATCCTGGCGCCGGACGACATCCCGTTGGGCGATTGGTCCGACCGCCGCGGCCCGGCAACCGTCGCCCTCGCGCCCGTCGCGGCCCAGCGCCGCGTCGCGGAAGCGTTCGGCGCCGCAAGCCTCGACGCCTTCGGCACCTTCACCGAGGCGGAAGCGGTCGCCGCCGCGGTGGCGCTCGACTACGTGCGCGGCACGCAGGCCGGCACGATGCCTCGGCTGTCCCGGCCGCAGCCGGCGGTGCTTGC
>CAXTUQ010000018.1:0-23281 GCA_964247405.1 uncultured Acetobacteraceae bacterium | reverse complement strand
GTGCGTGCCGGCGCCGCGGCCCGGCCGCCCGAGGTCGGCGGCGGCATGGCCAGCAAGCCCGCGGTAAAATCCGCCGTCGGCCTCGACGCCGACGGCTCGGCGGCCTGCGGCGTCGCGACCTGTCCGGCGTCCGGGGCGGCCAGGTCGTCGGTGACGGACGCCGTGTCGGTCTGGATGGCGGGCCTGCCTGTCATGGCGGTCCTGCCCGCCATGGCGACCTTGCCGGCCGCGGGGCCGTTCGGGGCGAGTGCGATCCTGAAAGCGGTCTCGTTCCGGCCGGTCCCGTCGGACACCGGCCACGGGGCGGCAGCGGTGGCGGCAGGCGTCCTGATCCCGGTCTGTTCCGCAGGGGCGGCGATCCTCGTCGCCGCCCCTGCGGCGGTCGCGGACCGCGGGATGGGCGCGGCATCCGGCTTCGCTTCCGGAATTTTCGCGGAGGATGGCAGAGCGGCGAGATCCCGTGCAAGGACCTCGGGAAGCGTCGCCGGGGACGTCGACATGGCCGGCGGAGCGGTCGTCTGCGGCGACGAAGCGGCCTGTGTCGGTTCGGCCGGGTCCACCGACGGGCCGACGCTTCCCGTGTCGCCGTCCTCCGCCGCCGCGTCGCTCGGTATCCGGTTCCTGGCATCCGGCCGCGCGGTGCCGGTTGCTGTCGGCGCGGACGACGCTGCGGGAAACGCGGCCATCTGCCGTCGGCCGAGGCCGGCGGCCGCCGGCGTGACGTCCTGGCTGGTCGCGGGAAGCCGGGTCGGCGACGTCCGGCCCATGTCGGGTGCAGGCGCGGCGGTCGACGCCCCGGGCAGGGCGGGCATGGCAGGCACGGCGGCTGTCCTGGCCTCGTCCGTGGAGTCCCTGGGCGGCGTCGACGGTTTCGTGCCCACGGCATCCCGGTCCGGCGTCGGCGGCACCGACTCCTCGGACCATGGGTCCATATTCCTTCCGCCTGATGCCGACCGGGCCGGTCTGCCCTCGCGGGATCCTGCGTCGGCGGGATCGGCGCAGTCGGCATCCTGGGCGTGGTTTCCGTTCGGCGGTTCGGCGCGCCGGGTCGGAAGACGTCCCTCATCCGTCGGCAGAACCGGATGCCTCGGCTGGCCGCCGGCCCGACCGAGCGCGGCCAGTGCCTCGCCGAAGGCCGGCGCGTGGCCGTCCTTGCCGGCCTTGACCATGACGCGGTCGTTCAGCAGTGCCGGATTAGGCGCGATACGGTTCATCCTGGCCGGACGCGTGCGTGACGATCCGGAGCACCGGATTTCGGGATCGTGGTGCGGTCCGGGTCGGGTGGACGTCCCGGTCCCGGACGAAAAACATCGGGATCGGAGGCGGATGCGGCCCGGGTTCCAGCCGTCGCGCGACCGGGGAACGGGCCATGGCCCGGAGGACCTGGCGGTGGCGGCACCGTGGGTCCGGCAGGCGACGTGTTCGACTGCGGCAGATCCAGCTGGTGTCGGGCAAAGTCTTCCATGCGTTCTTCCACGACGGGATGTCTCTAGGATCCGTCGGATATATAGGCGCCGCGAAAAATTCGCGGTCGAGGTGGCGCGGGAGGCGGCTTCGTTTATGTCTCTCTTCAACATAGGAGGTGACATGTCACTACTTGGTTCCCTGAACGCCGCCGTCGGCGGCATGAACGCGCAGTCCGCGTCCATCGGCAACATCAGCGACAACATCTCAAACAGCCAGACGGTCGGCTTCAAGGAGACCGACACCGCTTTCGTGGACTACCTGACCAACTCGAGCATGAACGCGCATTCGCCCGGCGCGGTGGTCGCCCGGCCGGAGTACACGAACACGACGCAGGGAGCCGTGACCCAGGTCAGCAACCCGACTTCGCTCGCCCTCTCCGGCCAGGGCTTCTTCGCGGTGCAGCGGACGTCGAACGGGGCGGTTTCCGATCCGACGACCTACTACACGCGGGTCGGCGACTTCGCCGCGGACCAGTCCGGGCACCTGGTGAACTCCACGGGTTACGCGCTCGACGGATGGGTCTCGAAGGACGCCGCCGGCACCGCGTTCGACACGACCAGGATGTCGCCCATTACCATCAGCAAGGCTCCTTCTCAGCCGGTGCCGACGTCCAAGATCGACCTGGCCGCGAATCTCCCGGCCACTCCGAACCTCGCCAGCGTCCCTTATGTCTCGACACTGCAGGTCAACGACGCCGCCGGGGTCGCGCATACCCTCACCCTGTCCTGGACGCCGCAGGACGTCACCGGGGCGACCTCGACCTCGCCGGCCCAATGGGGACTGCGGGTCTCCGGCAGCGATGCGGCCGGAGCGCCCAAGGACTTCTACACGGGCACCGTCAAGTTCTTCAACGGGACCGACAACACCCCCGCCTCCGGGGCGACCCCGGCGGCGGTGACGGGCACCATCGAGTCCGTCACGCCTGGCACGACGGGGACGGTCGGCGGCAGCGCCGCGGCTTCGGTGCCGCTCGACTTCGGCCTCGGCCCGCAGGCGGTCAGCCTCGACCTCGGCACCATCGGCACCACGACCGGCGTCACGCAGTTCGCGGGGTCCGACTACCAAGTCGCCGCGCTCAAGCAGAACGGCTCCGCCCAGGGCAACTACTCGTCGGTGTCCATCAAGTCCTCCGGCGAAGTCGTGATCTCCTACGACAACGGCGCGACCGCCACCGTGGCCAAGGTGCCGCTCACGAGCTTCAACGACCCGAACTCCCTGCAGCAGCAGGACGGCCAGGCCTTCACCGCCACGCTGGACAGCGGCAGCCCGAACACCTTCGTCGCGGGCGATGGCGGAACCGGGAAAATAACGGTGGGTGCCGTGGAAGCGTCGAACGTCGACATCGCGGCGCAGTTCACGCAGATGATCGTCGCCCAGCGCGCCTATACCGCGAACACCAAGGTCGTCACGACCGCGAACCAGATGCTGCAGGACACGCTCAACATGGTCCAGGGCTGATCCTGGCCGGCCATAACCCTGCCCTATCGCCGGAGCGGCCCTGGCCGTTCCGGCAGGCAACGCGGCAGGACGCCGCGCCACCGGAACAAGCGCCATGAACAGTTCGCTCACCTCGATCCTCTCGAACGCGGCCAGCGGCATGCGCGCCGCCCAGGCCGGCGTGACCGTCGTCGGCGACAACGTCGCCAACGCGGGTGTCGCCGGCTACACCGCGAAAACCCAGGAGACCTCGGCCTTCGTGGTCGGCGACCAGACGAGCGGGGTCCGTACCGGGCAGGTGGCCCGCTCGGTCGACGAGGCGCTGCAGGCCAGCGTATGGTCGCAGGCCAGCCGTGTCGGCGCCCTCACGGTCAGATCGCAGGTGCTGACCTCGATCAACGCCATCCAGGGCACGCCGGGCGACGGCACGAGTCTGGCCGATGCGGTCACCGCGCTGCAGGACGGCTTCACCCAGCTGCAGGCGCAGCCATCCTCGCAGACGCAGCAGGCGGCCGTGGTGTCCGCGGCGGGCAGGCTTGCGTCGACCATCAACGACGCCGCCGCAGGCATCGCCGCCCAGCGCAACGACGCGCAGTCGCAGATCGTGACCTCGGTCGAATCGCTCAACTCCGCATTGGCTGAGGTCCGGTCCACGACGCACGAGATCATGGCGGCCAAGGGGGCCGGCGGCGACACGGCGACCCTGGAGGACCAGCGCGACGGGGCGCTGCAGACCATCTCCGGCCTGCTCGACGTGCACTACGACAAGCAGGCGAACGGGGACATCACGATCCTCGGCAGGAACGGCTTCTCTATCCCTCTCGAGGGTACCTTCTCGACGGCCGGCGCGACGCCGTCGTCGGCCCCCGCGGGGGCCGGGTCCGCGCCGCCGATCCTGATGCGGTCCGCCAATCCGTCGGAGCCGGCGGTTGACGCGACCTCCCAGCTGTCAGGCGGTTCGCTCGGCGAGCTGGTGCAGCTGCGCGACGCAACGCTGCCAACCTACGCCGCCAGCCTGGACGCCTTCTCCGCCAAGCTCGCCAACCGGTTCGGCGCGCAGGGCCTGCAGCTGTTCACCGACGGAACGTCCGATGCCACGCTGGCCGCCGCCCCTGGCCTGTCGTCGGTCATCGCGGTGAACCCGGCGGTCGCGGCCACGCCCTCCATGGTCCGCGACGGCACTGCCGGAACAGCCTACCCGGTCAATCCCGCCGGCGGGCCCGCAGGCTACACCGGCCTGGTCGATCGCGTGCTGGGCGGCACCTTCGCCACCGGCGGCGGGACCACCAGCCTCGCCGCCGACGCGAACGCCTTCGTCTCGCAGCAGTCCGCCGACACTGCGCAGGCCGGTGCTGACCTCAAGACCGCGACCGCGTACCAGACCACGCTGTCCACACGGTTCTCGGACAGGTCGGGCGTCAACGTGGACCAGGAGATGGGCCTGATGATCCAGCTCCAGAACTCCTACCAGGCCAATGCCCGCGTCGTTCAGGCCGCGCAGAGCATGTTCACCGATCTCCTCAACACGACCAATGTCGCCTGACGTCACCAGAAATCCGGAGAAAGACATGTCCACCCTCGTCCTCGAGATCAAGGCCCAGGATCTCATGATCATCAACGGCGCTCCACTCCGCATCTGCAACAACACCCGGATCGAGCTCATCGGCCAAGCCCGCTTCCTGTTCGGGAAGCAGATCATGCCGCCAGGCGACGCGACGACGCCCGGACGACGCATCTACTACGCGGTGCAAGCGGCCTATGTCGGCGACGAACACGAGCGCCCGCTGGCGCGCGAGCAGGCGCGCGAGCTGTGCGCGCAGTTCGCGGCGCACACGACCAGCCGCCTCGCGGTCGAGTTTCTCGACGAGGTCATGCTCGCGGTCGACCAGGACCGCTGCTACGAGGCGCTGAAGCTGCTTCGTCGGATCATCCGGCACGAGGATACGGTGCTGGCCGGCGTCGGCGGCCCGGAGCGGCGGATGGCGGCGGCATGAGCACCACGATCGGTCCCTCGTCGTACGGTCCGCTCGACCGCATGCTCGGCTCGCTCGCCTCCCAGCAGGCGGAGTACGGCGTCCTGCAGCAACAGACGGCCACCGGGAAGGTGGCCACTTCCTATGCCGGGCTCGGCCCGGTGTCCGGCCAGGTCGTGGACCTGACCGCCGCCACCAGCCGGCTGGACGCGTATGGGCAGGCGATCACGACCGCGCAGGGCAAGGCCGCGGTCATGCAGGACGCGCTGACCCAGATCAACGACGTGGTCGGCAAAATGGCCGCGGGCGCGTTGACCCTCTCCGGCAGCGGTTCGGCCGGTTCGGTGGACAGCCTGGCGCAGGAAGCCCGGCAGGCGCTGTCGCAGGTGGCCTCGCTTCTCAACACCAGGAACGGCAGCGACTACGTCTTCTCCGGCGCGGACACCTCCAACCCGCCCGTGCCGTCGCCGGACGGCGTGACCAGTTCCGGCCTGTACACCAGGATCGGCGCTCAGGTCGCGGCGCTCGCGACCATGCCGACCTCGCCGGCGGTCGGCACGGTGATCGCCAACACCGTGGCGATCGCGAAGGACCCCAGCCCGGGCAGCACGGTCTTCTCAAGCTATCTGACGGGAGCCGGGGCGAGCGCGCCGCCGGGTTCGGTCCGGATCGCCGATTCCGAGAGCGTGTCGCTCGACCTCCCTGCCAACCGCAACGCCGGCGCGACGTCGGACCCGTCCATCAACGGGACTGGCAGTGCCACGAACGACGTCCTGCGCAGCTTGTCCGTGATCGCCAACAGCACCGGGGCGATGGTGGGCAACCCGGACTTCCGGGTCCTGATGAAGGACGCATCGACCACGCTCGCCTCGGCGGCCACGACCCTGACGGCGGAGGCAGGGCAGATCGGACTGACGCAGGACACACTGACCGCCGCGGCCGCGTCGCACGCTTCGCTGAAGTCGGCGCTCACCGCCCAGCTCGGCGGGCTCACGGACGTCGACATGGCAAGCACGATCTCGAGGCTGCAGGCGGTCGGGACCCAGATGCAGGCCAGCTACAACGTCCTGTCGATCGCGCGCAGCCTGAACCTGGCCAGCTACCTGCAGGGCGGCTAGCCACTGCAAGGAACCGCCTTACCGATCATGACAAAACATCACCAGCATTCTTCGGCCGACATCTATAACTGAAATCATCGCTGAGGCGCTTCGAAGCGACGCCTTACAGTGGACGATCGACGGGAAAATCCCTCCTGCCTCGCGCAGGATCCTTTTCGTGAAATCTGGAGACCCGTTATGGTCACTTCCGTCAACACCAACGTCAACGCCCTCGCCGCCGTCCAGACGCTGTCGGACATCAGCAGCCAGCTCACCAGCACCCAGGGTGCAATCGAGAGCGGCCTCAAGGTCGGTTCGGCCGCCGACAACCCCGCCGTGTTCACCATCGCCCAGGGCTTGCGCGCCAACGTCAACGCCCTGACCGCCGTCAGCGACACCCTGAACACCGGCATCGCCACGCTGCAGGGCCAGACGGCCGGCGCCAAGTCGATCTCGGACACCCTGAACACGCTCAAGACCACGGTGACGCAGTCCGAAGGGCAGACGGGCGACGCCCTGGCGGCCTCGCAGGCCGCGATCAAGAACGCACTGGCCAACATCGACTCGTTCGCCAAGGCGTCGACGATCAACGGCGTCAACCTGCTGGACGGCACCGCGGCCACCCCGCAGCTATCGGCCGACTTCCTGAGCAACGTGAACGGCTCGGCGACGACGGTGACCCTCACCAGTTCGTCCGACAGCGCCTCGCTGGGCCTGACCGCCGCGACCTTCGCCGGCGCCGGCTTCGTGGACGGCACCCAGGCCGGCACCACGGCGGCCATCGCCCAGCTGGACACCGCGATCCAGAAGATCGGCCAGACCCTGACCCAGCTCGGTTCGGGCACCGTACAGCTCCAGGGCCTCAAGAGCTTCACGGACCAGCTCTCGGCGTCGAACACCACCAGCCTCGGTGCCCTGGTCGACGCCAACCTGTCCGAGGAGAGCGCCAAGCTGTCCTCGCTGCAGACCAAGCAGTCGCTGGCGATCCAGTCGCTGTCCATCGCGAACCAGGGTCCTGGCGCGCTGCTGCAGCTGTTCCGCTGACCGGCCAGGGGGCGAGCATCGCTCGCCCCCGGACACGCCCTGCCTCGGTCTTCCATGCCGCCGGGCAGGGCCTTCCCTTCCCTCTTTCGACGTGAGGAAAAATGAGTCACCAGGCTTATGCCGCGCAGCAGCAAGCCACCGAGGCGCCGCGTGATCTCGAAATCCGCGCGATCTCCTTCGTCACCCGTCAGCTCGCGGACGGCAACGCCACGGATGCTGCCCCCATGGCCCGCATCCGTGGCCTCAATGCGAACATGCGTCTCTGGTCTCTCATGGTCGAAGACCTGTCCAAGCCGGCCAATGCCCTGCCGGAGGCCATCAAGGCCCGGTACATCTCGCTCGGGCTGTTCGCCAAGCGACGCAGCGCAGCGGCCTTGATGGACCGGTCCGACCTGTCTACCCTGATCCAGATCAACACCGACGTGCTGGATGCGCTGGACCACCAGCGCAAGTCCCTGGCGGCCTGAGCGGAGATCCGCGATGGGCCTGCTCAGCGGCTTCGATAACGCCACGGGCTGGGCGGTCCTGCAGAAGGACAGCGCCGCGATCGAGAAGACCTACGCTGCGACCGGATCCGACGCGAACGACATCGCGCACTTCAAATCCGTCGCCGCGTCGATCACCACGCCCGATGCGCTGCTGAAGGACTATCGCGCGCTCAGCTTCGTCACGACCGCCTACGGCCTCGGCAGCGAGGTGGACCAGACGGCGATCCTGAAGAAGCTGATGACGCAGGACCCGACCTCGAGCTCGTCCCTGGCGCAGCAGCTTGCGGATCCGGCCTACCTGAAGTTCGCCACCGCGATGTCCAACTGGTCGCCGCCTCCGTTCTCGACCCAGGCGGGGATCGACAGGGTCGTCGCCGGCTACCAGGAGAGTTCGTTCGAGACCTCCATCGGCCAGGACAACACCGCCCTCCAGGAGGCGACCTACTTCAGCAGGAACATGGCCGGCGTGACGCAGCTCTCGCAGATCATGGCGGACAAGCCGCTGCTCGATGTCGTCACGACTGCGCTGGGCATCCCTTCCGCCTTCGGTGCGCTCGACTATGACCAGCAGGTGGCCATCCTGACGCCTCGCGTCGACATGACGCAGTTCGCGACCCCCGACGGCATTGCGAAGTTCGTCCAGAAGTACCTGGCCATGGACCAGATCAACCAGGGCCAGTCCAGCTCGGCGTCCAGCCAGATCGTGTCCCTCTTCCAGGGTTCCGGTGCCGGAGACGCTCCGCAGGGCCTGACCCTGACGGCAGGGTCTCTTGGAGGCGGGGCGCTCAACCTGTTCGCCTGACCGACCCCGCCGGGTGTGGTCCCCATGTCGAACGACCCACTCCGGAAAAGGACGATTCCCGTGTCCCGTCCGAGCTGGCCCGCCTCCACCCTTGCTGCCCGCCTTGCCGGCCCCGCCCTCCCGGAGGAGGCCGTGCCGGCATTGTCGGATGCGCTGCGGCCTCCCCTCGTGTTCGGACCGGCCGCGCTGACGACGGCGGCCGTCCAGGGTGCGGATCTCGGGGCGCTCTCCGCGAGGGCGCTCATGCTGGCTTCCGACGAGGCTGCCCTGGCCTACGATGCCAGCCTGTTGAAGCAGCTTGCATTCCAGCCCGGGCAGGCCGTGGAACTGCAGATGTCCGCGCTGGGCGTCTCGCGCCTCTTCCGCATCCGCCGCGAGGCGGAGGCCGAGCCTGCCATCCGCCTTCTGGTCCTGATGTCGCCGGGCGACCTCATGGCGAATACGCCCCTGGATTTCATCACTCGCCATCTCGACGTGCAGCTCGACCTTCTGTTCATGGTGCCGGGGTCCGGGCTGCCCCGGACGATCCCGGATCACGACCTGATGTTCGTCGCGTCGAGCGAGCCCGATCCAGTCACCCTGGGCCGCATGCGAAGGCTGGTCCGGAGATGGCCGCGACCCGTGCTGAACGATCCGGCGCTGCTGCCGCGACTGGCCCGGGACCGTCTCCCCGGCCTGCTGTCGGACCAGCCGGCGATCTGCAGTCCGGCCACGGCCTTGGCGGGCCGGACTGCGCTGTCCGCGGTCGCGGCCGGGCGCGCGTCGATGGCCGATCTCCTCCAGGGCGAGGGCTTCCCGGTCCTGATGCGGCCCAGGCGCTCCCATGCCGGCATCGGACTGGAGAGGGTCGAGACTGCCGGTGCGATCCTTGGCTACCTTGCGAAGTCCGGAGATGACGAGTTCTACGTCAGCCGGTTTCACGACTATCGCAGCCCTGACGGCCTCTACCGCAAGTACCGGGTCGGGTTCATCGATGGACGGCCGTACCTCTGCCACATGGCGGTGTTGCGGCACTGGATGGTGCACTATCTGAACGCCGGCATGGCCGGGAGCGAGGCGAAGCGCGCCGACGAAGCGGCGGCGATGGCGCGCTTCGACGACGATTTCGCAGTGCGGCATGGAGCCGCCTTCGCCGCCCTGTCCCGCCGGTTGGGTTTCGACTTCTTCTCGATCGACTGCGGCGAGCTGCCGGATGGCCGGTTGGTGCTCTTCGAAGTGGATACCGCCGCGATCGTTCACATGATGGATCCAATCGAGACGTTCCCGTACAAGCACATGCACATGAGGCGCGTGTTCGCGGCATTCGAAGCGATGCTGCGGCAGCGCTGTCCCTGGCTTGCCGATGCGCCTGTGGCGCTTCGTCCCGAATGTCCGTTCCTGACGGCTGCTTCTGCGCCATCTCGCGGGGGACGGCATGCCTGACGGACCGGTCGCCATGGCGTCCACGACGCCACGAGCCGCCATGGCCCCCGCGGCGCCTTCAGTCCCGGCGCCGGCCGCCACCGGACGGGGATTCTCGTTCCACGAACTCCTTTCCGAGCTGAACCCGCTTCAATACATCCCGGTGGTCGGCACGATCTATCGTGCGGTCACTGGCGATACGATCCCGGAGTCGGCCCGGGCGGTCGGGTCGCTTGTCGTCAGCGGGCTGACAGGCGGGCCGATTGGGATGGCGATGAACGTCGCCTTGCTCGGACTGGAGAAGGCGACGGGCATCGACCCCGAGCAGGTTGGGACGCGGCTCCTGGCCAGCATCGGCATTGGGCATTCCGAAACCCCGGACGCATCGGTCGCGACCGTTTCTGCCGCTCCTGCTGCAACTCCTGAGGCGGCGCCGGCGACCGCATGGTCTCCGTCGCAGCTGAGCGCCTACGGGATCACGATGGATGCGGGCACGCTGATGCATGGAAGCGTGACGGGCAGCGACGTGCTGAACGACCTTGTCCTGGCAAGCATCGGAGCGAGGCCGATGCTCGGTTCCCCAGAAATCGTCGGGGGCGTCGTCCCATCCTGATGCCTCGCCGGTCGGCGCCTGCCGATGAGGCTGGCCGGCGTTCTCCGTCGCTAGGCTCCGACGCCCTGGAGATCCGTCCGGAGGCTTCTGACCCGGCTATCGATGTCCCGCAGCCACGATCCGAGCGGATTGCTTCGCTGCTGGGCAGAAGGGACGAAGAAAGGGCTTTCGTCGTGCATCTCGTTCCTGGAGCGCTCCAGCGACAGGCGGACGGTCTTTCCGGCCGGCAGCCGATGCAGGCGCGAGCCTGCCTCGGCCGGCGCCGTGACGGGGGAGGTGCCCGGTCGTGATGTGTCCAAGCCCTGCGCGGCGGCCCGACGCTCCCGCCAGGCATTGAATCGATGGTCCGACTGCCATGTTTCCTCGGCTTCGCCGACGTCCGTCGTCGTCCTGTTCGATATCATGACCTGCCGCTCGGCGAGTTCGCGGTCGCGCAGGGCGATCGAGGCGGCACGCTCGGCGGCAGCCGCCACCCGAACCGCCGGCCGACCGAGCGGTCGGGTCATGACCGAAGTCGGGCGGCCGCCGATCGTGGCATTCACCTGGCGATCGTGCAGGGCCAGCCCGACGACCACGCGATGGGCCCGACGGGTGTCCACCATGATATGCAATTGACTGCATTCGGGCACGCAAGCAGCGGCCGACAGGAGCGCACAGCGCAGCGCCACGTCAACGCCACCGGCGCACGATCCCTGGCCGCGGAAGCGGGTGTCGTCGTCCTCGTCGGCGATGAGATAGGCCCAGCCGCCGATCATGTCCTTCGCGATATAGAGGCCGGACTGGTCGGGTCGGTCGAGGACGACCCAACCGAGAGAGATGCTGACCAAGCCTGCCGGACTGAACATGGGAGGTCTCCGAACTATTGCCGTGGGGGGTTGAGGGATGCCGGCCCTGACCGGGTGCGGTCGACGGTCCGGTTCTTCAGTTTCCAGACATAGGCGATCACCTCGGCCACCGCCCGGAAATGCTCTGCCGGGATTTCCTGGTCCAGTTCGACTTGGTAGAGGGTGCGAGCGAGCGGCGGATTCGGCACCATCGGGATCCCGTGCGAGGCCGCCTCCTCCCGGATGCGGGCGGCGACGAAGTCGACCCCCTTGGCGACGACCTTGGGCGCGGCGTTGCCGTTCTGCTCGTAATGGAGGGCGATGGCATAGTGGGTGGGGTTGGTGATCACCACGGCCGCCGTCCTCACCTTCGCCATCATGCGCTTTCTCGAGCGCTGCTGCCGCAACCGCCGCAGCTTTCCCTTGATGAACGGATCGCCCTCGGCATCCCGCATCTCGAGCCGGACCTGCTCGCGCGTCATCCGCATGTCCCGGGTGTGCTGGGAGCGGACCAGGAACACGTCCAGCACTGCGAAGCAGGCCAGGACGAGCAACAGCGGGCGGACGAGACGCCGTACCTGGAAACCGGTGGTGGCAAGCAGTCCTACGGCATCCGAATCGATGGCCGCGACCGCTTCCGTCGGCCTGTGCGCCGCTACCGACCAGACAAGCCCGCACAGCAGCCCCAGGCGCCCGAGCGACTTCAGGAAGTCGAGCAGATGCTGGCGGGAACACATCCGGGCCAGGTTCGCGGCCGGGTTCAGCCTTTCTGGCCGGAACCGGATCGGCGTGTTCCCGACATAGAATCCCGTCTGCAGCAGAACGGCCAGGACGGCGCAGCCCGCCGCCGGGACGGCGATGCTGCCCACCAGCAACGCCGCCGACAGCAGCGCGTCACCGAGCGTCGTCCCCAGCAGCCTGCCCTCGTCGACGTGCATGCGGCCGACCATCCCCAGCAGGTCCGCGGCCTGGAGGGTCAGACAGCGGCTGGCCGGCGGGGCGACCATCATGCTGCCGAGGGCGGCCCCGCCGAGCGATGCCAGCATCGTCAGGTCATGCGAGATCGGCAGTCGGCCGGCTTCCCGCGCCTGGTCGAGACGCTTCTGGGTCGGGGCCTCCGTGCGGTCCTCGGCGGCGCTTTCGCTGTCCGACATCGCAGGCTAGGGCAGCGCCATCTGTTCCGGAATCGGTTGGCGATCCGGATCAGCCGGGTAGTCTGCCCCGTCCTTGGTCAAGCGGGCCTCGGTCAAGCGGGACGTGACAAGCACGATCATCGCCCTACAGGCCCGGCAGGGCGGCAAGCGACTGCGTCATCGCCGCGGACCACCTCGACATCATGAGCGAAATCGCCCCTATCGACAATGCCAGTCCGCCGACGATCTGCGCCGGTGCGGACACGAGGTGGACCTGGATGGCCGGCACGAGCCGGCTGACGAGTCCAAGCGCCGCCTGCCAGACCAGGTTCGTGATGATGAACGGGGCGGCGAGACGCAGCGCGAGTGCAAAGCTGTCGTTGAGCGCAGCGGTGACCAGGCCGGCCACACCACCGGCGTCGAGCAGGCTGCCGGGCGACAGCAGGTCGTAGCTGCCAACGATCGCCTGGACCGGCAGGAGGTAGAGCCCGGTCGAGAACAGGAGTGCGATGGCCGACAATGACAGCATGCGCTGCAGCGCAGGCACCTGCGTGCCGATGCTCGGGTCGATCTGCAGCACGCTGGACAGCCCGATCAGCAACGAGACGATGTTGCCTGCCATGCCCAGCGCCGCGACCAGCACCCGGGTCATGAAGCCCAGCCAGGCTCCGACGACGGCCTCCAGCACGAGCAGCGCCACGAGTTCCGGCACGGCGTTCGGCACGGCGGGGAGGCTCGTGCGCAGGGCCGGGAGCACCAGCGCCGTGCACACGGCCGCGAGGCCTGCGCGGACGGTGGGCGGGATCTCGTTCTCGCCCAGGCCCGGTCCGGTCAGCATGGCGGTTCCAACGCGCGCGAGCACGAGCGCGAAGCCGAACCCGAGCGACGGCAAGTCGCGCATCGCCTCCGGCAGGCCCTCCATCAGGTGAGCCCGATGGCTATGATCCGGTCGAACACCGTGCGTGCGTAGTCCCCGAGCGTCTGCAGCATGAAGCCGCCGAGCACGCCGATCGTGGCGCACACCGCAAGCAGCTTGGGAATGAACACCAGCGTGCTCTCGTTGATCTGGGTGAGGGCCTGCAGGGCCGAGACGAGCAGGCCGACGACCAGGCCGACCAGCAGGACGGGGCCGGCCACCTTCAGCAGGATGACGAGGGCGTCGCGGGCGAGGACGGCGAGATCACCCTCGGTCATGGCTGCGGGCCGCGGCGGGAGTGGGCTGCTTTGCGTCGGACGGCTTGAAGCACGATGGACCCCGTTCCTGGGAGGAGCTCGCCCCATCCTGGAGCGACGGACGCTGGCGGGAGGCTCAGACCGCCATCCGCATGACGTCCTGGTAGGCGGAGATCACCTTGTCCCGCACGGCCACGCCTGCCTGCAGCGCCATCTCGGCCTTGGACACGGCCATGACGACGTCGGTGAGGTTGCCTCCCCCGGTCATGCCCTGCGCGGACTTCGCGTCCGCGGCCCGGCCGAGATCCGACAACCCGGACATGGCACCCTGCAGCATCGAGCCGAACGAGCCGTCGCCTGTGGCGGCGGTTGGCGCGCTGGCGCCGAGTCCGTTCTGGATCGCGGCATAGGCCGAGGCGCCGGTGACGTTGGTCGAGATCATGGCCGCTCCTATCGCAACAGATCGATGGTGCGGGACATCATGCCCCGTGTCGTTTCCATGACGTTGAGATTGGCCGTGTACGAGCGCTGGGCCTCTTTCATGTCCATGATCTCGACGAAGGAATTGACGTTGGGCGTCTTGACGTAACCGTTCGCGTCGGCGGCCGGGTTTGCCGGATCGTATCGGGTCGGAAAGGCTGAACCGTCCGGCGCAATCTGCTTCACGCTGACGGCATCGGTGCCCAGTGCGCCATCGAGCGCATTGGCGAACACGACCGTCTTGCGCCGGTACGGGTCAGCACCCGGACTCGAACCCGTGTTGGCCGAGTTGGCGATGTTCTCGGCAATCACCCGGAGCCGGGTGCTCTGTGCCGCCATGCCTTTGGCCGACAACCCCATGGTGCTGGTGAAGTCCATCCCGTGTTCCCTTCCAGTCGATTGCTTGCGCCTTGTCAGCTGCGCCCGAGAGCAGTCCTGAACATGGATTGGTATTTCTTGTACAGGTTCATCGCGAGTTGGCTTGAGTTGTCGGTCTCGGCAACCTTCTCCAACTGCTCGTCCAGCACCACGGCGTTGCCGTTCATCGAACGTTCGGTGACGGTAAGGTCAGCCACGCTCTTGGGCAAGGCTGCAGCCGTGGCGAACCGGCTGGCTGCGGTCTGTTGCGCCTGCGCAGCCAGCACCTCGTTGAACGGCTTCACGTCACGGGCAACGTAGCCGGGCGTGTTGGCGTTGGCGATGTTCTGCGCCAGGACCGCCTGGCGCTGTCCCGTCCATTCCAGCCGCTTTTCGGCCAGTGCGAAAACGTCGATGGATGCTGGTTTCATGCCCGAGGGATATAAACGTTGCCGGAACAATGCCAACAAGGCCGCGAGGCGGCCGGACCGGTTCTGGAACAGGCGCCCGCAGGCGGGTCGTCATAGGCGCGGCCATGGCGCGCTCCGGTGCCGTTCCTGTTCCGCGGTGAGGTCGCTCGGGCCGTCCGCGAGCCCGCGCTGGTAGTAGCCGAAGGGGGACGGCCCTTCCCAGCAGTCGACGGCCGCGAGACTCCTCGTGCAGAACGCGGGCGGGGGCGGGGGCGGCTCGACGGGCTTGCAGTAGCTCTTGCCGTCGTCGAGCCGGACGACGCTGCAGTCGCGGCCGACGGCGGCCGAGACGGCGATGTCGACCGGGGTCCGCCCTGCGACTACGATCGATCCGATCCCCACGGCCGCGAGCGGCCCCGCGATGTCCGCGCAGCCGCCAAGGCTTGCCATGCCCAGGGCCGCGCCCAGGAGGCATCCGATGCCGTGCACCACTGCGATCCCCATGGGGTCAGGCCAGCCTGTCGAGCCGCTGCGCGGCCGGGTGGTGCGTGCGTGCCGGACCGTCATGGCCGGCGCCGGGCGGCGTGCCGTCCGTCGACGAGGCTGCATGCCTGCCCATCTTCTCCGACAGCATGGCGGCGAAGCCGTCCGCCGTGCTGCCGGTGCCGGACGGCGCGTTCGCCTTGCCGGCGGCCTTCGATTCGGTCAGCCGCTTCCAGAGGTCCATGGCTTCGCTGCCGAGATTGCCGATCGTGCCGATGGCGCTGGTCGCTGCAAGCAGGGGAATCATCGGAAGCTCCTTTTCGGGGTTGGACAGGGTGTTTCTGGCTGGCCGACGGTCGTCCCGGCACGATGCCGGACCTCGGGTCGTGGTCGGGCCGGGAAGGACGCGGGCGGGTTCAACGTGCCGCCATGAGACGCGGGCCGAGCATCTGGACGGGCTGCATGCGGTAGGCGTCCAGGCCTCGGCCGCCGCCCGCGACGCTGCCGCCGGACCAGGACGCCATCGCCCGCGGCAGGATCGCCCCGGAGGAACTTCCTGCCAGCAGCATCACCGTGCCCGGCCCTGACGGCATGCTGCGCAGCGTGGGCGGCATGCCGGGCGTCGCTATCGCCATGGCGGGAATTGCCGGAAGACCCGCATAGGTGCCGGCGACGCCGGCCTCCGCGGCCATCGCCGACACCACCTGGGACCGGTAGGGCACGCCCAGCTCGGGATTCGCCGAATGATACCAGGACGAGGCGGTTTCCCAACTGCCCGTCTTCTCCCGCAGCTGGGTCAGGAACTTGATGGCGTAACGGGCATTGGCGAGCGGATCGAATGCCTCCTCCAGGCTCTGGAACGCGTCTGCGTGGTGCATCAGGTTCACCTGCATGCAGCCGGCGTCGAACGAGCGGATGCCGCGGGCCTGGAGCGTCCGTGCGAAGGCGATCGCGTCGGTCTTGCTGTCGAAGAAATACCCCTTTCCTTCCGCGTTGATCGTCCACGGCCAGGGATGGAACCGGCCGGTCGTCGGGTCGGCTCGTCCGGACTCGACGCGGGCGATGCCGGTCAGCAGGTTGGGCGGCAGACCGCTCCCCGCCTCTGCCTGACGGATCGCCTGCCGACAGAGCAGGCCGGGCTCGGCCGGTTGGGGAAAAGCGGTGGCGGCGCCAGCCAGCAGGCAGTTGGCGGCCGTCGCGAGCAACAGAAGCCCCAGCCTGCGCCGGGCGCCAGGGAAGACGCGCCGCATCACGCAGCGAACGGTGCGGGAAGCTGGCTGATGCGCGCCATGACCCTGGCTTCGAGCGCCGCGGCGCCGCCGGCGCCGCCTGCGGCCGTCCATGCGGCGATCTCCGTCTTCACCACGACGCCGATCAGGCCCCGCGCGACCTCGAAGCCGTGCCGGGGCTGGCGCCGGTCGCCGACGTGAGCCGGCGAGGGGTCCGGGGCGAGCAGGCTCTCGGCGGACGGCGCCGCAGTTGCAGGCCGCGACAGCAATGCCCTGGCCTGTGCGGACAGGCTGACCGCGACGATGTCGAAGGGCGGCGAGGGATCGCGCTCAAGTTCCAGCAGGCCGGCCTGTTGCATGCGGACAAGGTCGGCCTCGCCTCGGAAGCCCTCGGCGGAACGTGCGATGCCGCCATGTGCGGCGAACTCGGCGCAGAATGCCAGGTCCTGTCCTGCGGCCTGGTCGAGGCGCAGGACGGCGGGCCGTGGGCTCGCGTTCGGTGCTGCCGGCTCGGCCAGGACACGCGACGGCATGGGTATCCAGCGCCGGAGCGGCTGCATGTCAGATCTTGCCGATTTCTGCGTCGAGCGCGGCGGCCAGCCTGCCCAGCGTCCTGGATCCGCCCGGCACCAAGCGATCGAACGCTTCGACCAACCCCAGCGTCGCGGAGAAGACGAGTTGGAACACGGCCAGCGGCTCCTGCACGGCTCCGTCTCCGCCGAACAGGGACAACGCCGCTTCGGCGCCCGCGTCATGCAGGATCTGGCGTCCGGCCGCCGCGAGATTGCGCACCGTGGTGAACGCGAACATCTCAACGCCGGCCAGCGGCCGGGCATCGGCCAGCAGTCCCGTGTCGTTCACCACGCCCTCGAGATGGGACAGCGCCATGTCGATCAGGCTCGGGCGGAGGCTGGCGAAGTCTTTCCGCGACAATGCCAGCAGGGACTCCTCCCGCGGCGTGAGCTGCTCGCCCTGGCGCTGCCGCTCGACCAGCGCCTCGTGGAGTCCGCAGAGCCAGAATGCCAGGCGCAGGCCGCCTCGTCCGAGCTCTCCTTGATCGGGGATGGACGGACGAGCCGGCGGCCTTGGTGCGCCCGCCGGTGCATCGACGGGGCGCAGCGGGGTGACCCGCCCCGTCGGCGTGGGAACGTCCGGTGGACGGGCGCTGCCCGAAGCCGCGGCTGCGGCGGAAATGACGTCTTTGAGGCCATCGTCCATTCCATGCTCCGTTCGGCAACCGTTTCACGGCCTCGGGAGCCGGGTGCCGACCCGTCCCCTTCAGGCTGGACCTGAAACGGCATGTGTTTCCGCCTTGTCTTTCATGGTGGGTTTATAGGCGTCGTTCGTTCCTTTTCCACAAGCCGTCGCAAGGACGGGGTCGCTGCGTTGTCGTATCTTTTTCTCTGTCGACCGGCTACCGGAACCGATGGTCCGGCGCTCCGGCGTCGGGATCGCATGCCCCGCCTCCGTGAGGCCGGGATCGTCCCGGACGTGCCGCGGCAGGGGCCGGACGCGTCTCCCCGAAGCTGGTGCCATGCCGAATCCTCTCGGGACCCGGTCAGGGCGTGTGGTGGTCGACGTCGCCCGGGGTGGTTGCCGCCGTGGTGGCGAGGCATTGCCCCTGGAACTCGGCAAGTGCCTTCCTGACGTCCTGCCCGCCATGGGCAAGCGAAGCGCCATGGATTTCGAGCCATAGAGTTCCGGCGGAGTCGAGCGTGCGCATCGCCGAGGCCAGTTCGGCTGGGGCCAGCGGCACGAAGAGCAGGTTCTCGCCCACCATCCGGCCATTCTTGCGCAAGGTGGCGTCCTCGGCCCGGATCGTCACCGGTTCGGTCGCCTCGCGACCCGGCATCGCCAGCGCGAAGTGGACCGCGAACAGGCCGAGCCCGAGGGTCGGACTCTGGCCGACCGCGAGCCGGCTGCTGTTTTTGCGGCGGGGCGAGAGGAGGTAGCATCCGGCTTGCGTCCGGGATACCGACCAGGCATCCTGACTGCCTTCGATCAACGAGATCGGAAGGATCGGTGCACCGCTGCGGCGCTTGCCGGGCGCGGCTTCGGCCGGGACATCCTCGTGGGCGAGGGCAAGCGGGATGCAGGTATTCGTCGCCACGGCCAGCAACAGCGCTGCCGTGGCCATGCGGCGGCTCGGCGGAGGCGTGGTCACGGCGTAGCCTCCTTAGGGCTGCAGGAGTTGAGTTCGGCCGCCCACCACATGTCGCGCAACTGCCTCGCTTCTTCGTCTCCGATTGCGCGTCCTTCCGCGACGCGCGCCGCCGCTGCCAGCAGGAGATCGTGCTCCGGAGACGACCGCCAGGCGGCGCGTGCCAACAGTCCGGCGACCGTGGCCGGCCAGTCCCGTTCGGGCGGCAGCACCGAAGCGGGCAAGGCCACCGGAACGCGCGCCTCGGCCAATGCCGGTGGAAGCCGTACCAGGTCGGACCAACGCATGTTTTGGCGCTGCAGCAGGCGGACGGAATGATCGTAGGCGGTCTTGCGCTCCGCTTCGTTGCGGGATCCGAGGAGACCGCAGAACTTCGCCAGCCGAGTGTCCGGAGCGTCCATGACCTCGTCCCAGATGCACCCGTGCGCGATCAGCAGTTCATTGAGGCCGAGGGCGGCTGCGAACCCAGCGGCATGACGCTGTTCTTCCGCGCTGCCGGGGGCGATCGGGGCCTCGGCGGCCAGTGACGCGACGTCTAAGGCCGCCAGCAACGCGGCTCCCGTGCTCATCGGGGCTTTTCCACCGTGCCCTGTGTCAACGCGCCATCGCCTGCTCGAGGTGGCTCTCCAGGGTGCTGAACGTCGGCATGTATTCGTTCGGCACCATCTTGCGGCCGGTCTCGATGGCGATCTGCGGCGCGTTGCCGTGCAGATGGGCGATCAGGATGGCACGCACGACGTCGAGGAACCGCGCTTCCTCCTCGACGACCTGCTTGAGGCGCGCGGCGATCGGGCCGACCAAGCCGTAGGCCAGCAGCACGCCGAGGAAGGTCCCGACCAGCGCGCCGCCGATCATCTCGCCCAGCACGGCGGGGGGCTCGTTGATGTGGGTCATCGTCTTGATCACGCCCAGCACCGCGGCGACGATGCCGAGCGCCGGCAGCCCGTCCGCCACCGTCTGCATGGCGTGCACCGGGTGCATCTTCTCGAGCAGCGTCTTCCTCAGCTCGCGCGCCATGACGTCCTCGATCTGGTGCGGGTCGTCCGCGTCCATGCCGATCATGCGAAAGTAGTCGCAGATCGTGGAGGCGACTTCCCTGTCCGCCAGCAGACGCGGGTAGTTCTGGAAGATGCTGCTGGCCTCCGGGTTCTCGATATGCGCCTCGACGGCCATCGAGCCCTTCGATGAAACTAGGCGCACCAGGGCGTAGAGCAGGCCGAGCAGATCGGTGTAGTCCTGGTCATGGTAGCGGCTTCCGGAGAAGACCTTCTTCAGCCCGGCCACGCTGCCCTTCATGACGTGCAGGCTGTTGGCCATGGCGAACGAGCCAATCGCCGATCCGCCGATCGTCAGCATCTCGAACGGAAGCGCTTCCAGGATGGCCTTGACGCTGCCGCCCGCCAGTGCGAAGACGCACAACACGCAGACCAGCACAAAAAAAAACACACCGGCCGGAATCACGGCTCGGCCCCACTCGACGAGGCGTGGGCTGTGGTCATGGCGTGGAAGCTCCCTTCGGGTCGTTGCCGGCATGCTGGAGGACGATGATGGTGATCCGCCGGTTGGCGGGGTTGAACGGGTCGGCCGGCACCAGAAGGTCGCGGTCGGCGTTGCCGGTGACGCTGCGGATCCGGTCGTCGGACAGGCCGGCGTCGACCAGGACGCGCCGCGTGGCGTTGGCCCGGTCTGCCGACAGTTCCCAGTTGCCCTTGTCCTGCCCGCGGTAGCTGCGGGAATCGGTGTGGCCGGCGATCGAGATCGCATTCGGTAGCGCTGCCAGGACCGGCACGACTTTCTGCATCAGGTTGCGCACGCGCGGGGTCGGGACGGCGCCGCCGAGCGCGAACATCTGCCTTGCTTCGGCGTCGACCACCTGGATGCGCAATCCTTCCGGTACGGTCTCGACCGTCAGCTGTCCGGCGACGTCCTGCAGCGCCGGGTCGCGACGGATGGCGTCCATCATCCGGACGCCGGCCTGTTCGAGGGAAGCCCGCTCGCGGGCCGCATCGCTGCGCGCGGCCGCGGAAGATCCCTCGGAGCCGTCGGCCTCAGGATCAGGGGTCGCCGCGGGCGTCAGGCGGGCCGCGGCGTAGTCGCCGCCCTGGGCCAGAACCTGCTTGCCGTGGCCGTCCTTGACCGGCGTCGTCCCCTGGCCGTCCGGTTCGCTGGGATGGCCGTCATGCGGTTCGGCTGCCTGGTCGTCGTCGCTCGTCGGCGTGGCGAGGCGCGACGGGGTTTCCGCCTTGTCGTCCTCGGCGTCGTTCTGCGGCGGCTGCTGGCCGCGAATGACCTGCGGCGAACCGCTGGTCGCGACGCTGGTGCCGGCGTCGTTCGGGGTCTTGCCGCCGAACGGCTGGCCCGAACCGCTCGCCGCACGACCGAACAAGTTCGTGGGCGCGAAATAGTCCGCAAGCCCGGTCCGCTGCTCCTCGGTGGTCGCGTTCAGCAGCCACATGAGCAGGAAGAACGCCATCATCGCCGTCACGAAATCGGCGTAGGCAACCTTCCAGGCGCCGCCGTGGTGTGCCGGCGCCTCAGCTTCGTCCCGACGGACGATGATCGTCACGGAGCCGTTCCTGCCGCGGCCCCGTGCTGGTGTCTTGCCGGCCAATATCCTGCTCCCATCGCCTGCTGCTGGAGAAAAGGCACAGCGGGGAGATATATGCGTCCGAAAAATTCCGGCTGCCTATATTCACTCCTTGCCGGCGCTTTGTCGCGCCGGGCCTCGTCGGGAATGTGCATGGAACCTCTGCTGATTGCCTGGCCGGCCCTTCATCGCGCAGAGGCGTCCTACGCCGAAAACGCCGACACCCCGAAAGACGGCGGCGTGACCTGGCCATGAGCGGCCAGGCCCATCCCGGCGGAATTGCTGTCAACTTGCGCGCGGCAGCCTCCAGGCTCCATGAGGTGCGGCCCTTCGAACTGCTCGGACGGGTGAGCGGCGTCGCCGGCCTCGCGCTCGAAATCGAGGGACTGACCGGCCATCTCTCGATCGGCGACCGAGTCTGGATTTCGCCGCGATCCGGGCCGAGGGTGCAGGCGGAAGCGATCGGCTTCCACCGCGGCGTGACCCGCGTCATGACGTTCGGCAACCTGGATGGCATCGGGCCGGGGGCGCGCGTCTCAATCGCCGGCCCGGCGCTGCTGGCCGTGTCGGATGGGTGGCTCGGCCGGGTGATCAACCCGCTTGGCCGCCCGATCGACGGAAGGGGCCCGTTGCAGGCGGGCCAGAGTCCGGCACCGGTCCGCCGCGCACCGCCGAACGCGGCCGTCAGGTCGCGCCTGGGTCCGCGAATCGATCTGGGGGTGAAGGCACTGAATGGTTTTGCCACCTGCCGCCGCGGACAGCGCCTGGGCCTGTTCGCCGGGTCCGGCGTCGGGAAGTCCACCCTGCTGTCGATGCTGGCTCGCTATACCGGATGCGACATAGCCGTGATCGCCCTGGTGGGCGAGCGTGGCCGGGAGCTGCGCGAGTTCATCGAGGACGACCTTGGCCCGACGGGTCTTGCCCGTTCGGTGGTGGTGGTCGCGACCTCGGACCAGCCGCCGTTGATGCGCCGCGAATGCGCCTACGCGGCGACCGCGGTCGCCGAGCATTTCCGCGACCAGGGCAAGTCGGTGCTGCTGCTGATGGACAGCGTCACGCGGTTCTGCCTGGCATTGCGCGAAATCGGCCTGTCCGTCGGCGAGCCACCGACCACGCGTGGGTACCCGCCCAGCGTGTTCGCCGAATTGCCTCAGTTGCTGGAACGCGCTGGTCCTGGCCTGCCGGCACAGGGGATGATCACCGGGTTCTATACGGTCTTGGTCGAGGGCGACGACCAGAACGAGCCGATAGCCGATGCGGTTCGCGGCATCCTCGACGGACATGTCGTCCTGGACCGGCGCATTGGCGAGGGTGGCCGCTATCCGGCCGTTGACGTGCTCCGCTCGCTGTCGCGCACGGTGCCGGGCGTCAACACGCCGGAGGAGAGCGCATTGGCCATCCGCGCGCGGGCCGTGCTGGCGATCTGGCAGGACATGGCCGACCTGGTGCGTCTGGACGCCTACAAGGCTGGTGGCGACCCGAAGGTGGACGAGGCGGTGCGGCTGGCGCCGAAGGTCGAGGCGTTCCTGTCGCAGCGGAAGGACGAGCCACGCAGCGTCGAGCAGAGCTTCGCGGAGCTCGCTGAAGCGTTGATGACATGAGGCGTGATCCACTGCAGGTGTTGCTGCGCCTGCGCGATGCCGCCATGAACGAGGCAAGGCGGGAGCTGGCCGACGGATTGCGGCGCGAGCGCGAGGGACGTCGACGCGTGCTCGAACATGGACAGGCCATGCTGCGGGAGCAAGCTGACGCCGGGGCCGCCGATGCGGTCGATTTTGCGCTATGGCTGCCTCGTGCTCGTGAAGAGGCCACTCGGCTCGGCGCCGCTCTTCGCGCCGAGGAGGATCGCGTCATGCGCCTGCAGCAGGCACTCGTGGCCCGCCGGACCGAGGTCGAGACGGTGGCTGCCGCACTGACCCGGCGGCGCAACGCCGACGCGTTGACCCGGCGTCGGGCGGAGCAAGCCATCATGGACGAGGCGGCAAGCCGTCTCCGGGGAGATCCACTGCTAGAATGATCCTCGGACCGTTCCCCACCAGCAGGTGCATGGGTTCGCCGTTTCGGCGTGTCCGCGGGCGTGGCACCTCCAGCGTCGCCGCACGCCGGCTCAGGGTGCTGTGGT
>CAXTUQ010000017.1:7373-23464 GCA_964247405.1 uncultured Acetobacteraceae bacterium | reverse complement strand
GCGAGGGCCTGCCGGCCATGTTCGCCCGGTGCGACCAGGTGTTCGCCGACGAGGCCCGGACCCGGCTGGCCCGCACGGTGAGCGAGACCATCGCCGACCAGGTCTGGGCCACGACGAGCGGCTTCTTCACCTTGGCCCCGTTCATGCCGCTGCTGATGACCTTCGGCGCCGGCCGCGTCATGTTCTCCGTAGACGACCCGTTCAGCCCCAACGAGCGCGGGTGCGGGTTCCTGGATGCCTTGCCGGTTTCGCCAGGGGACAAGGCCAAGCTGGCGCACGGCCATGCGGACAAGCTGCTGAAGCCCAAGGCCGGCCAGGCCGGCTCGGCATGACGGCACAAGCGGGGACGACGGGATGCTCAAGACGCTCACGGCCGGGTTGGCGGCCATCGCCCTTTGCTGCGCGCCTGGCCCCGCGCGGGGCCAGGGGGCGGGCGGCCCGCACGAGGGCGGCACGGTGACCGGCCCCGAACTCGCCAAGCGGCGCGAGGCGCTGATCGCCCAATGCTCCCCGATCCCGTCCATCTCCGATGCGGATGCGGCGAAGCTGCCGATCAACGTCACGCGCTGGGGCACAAAGGGTCCACGGGTCGTCCTGATCCACGGCGGCGTGCAGGGCCGGCTGGGTGGCGGACCCGCCACCTTCCTCAGCCAGCAGGCATGGGGCGGGGACGGCTGGCGGGTCGAACTGGCGGACCGGCCCGGCTTCGGCCAGAGTCCGTCGCGCGGCCCGGACGACATGGAACGCGATGCTGTCTGGATCGCGGACATGCTGGGGGACGACGCCCACCTGGTCGGCCATTCCTGGGGCGGCGCGGAGGCGCTGCTGGCTGCTGCCCTCCGCCCGGAGGCCGTCCGCTCCCTCGTCCTCGTGGAGCCGGCGCTGGCGGCCATCGCCGAGGCCGACCCGAGCCTGCGGGACAGCCCGGCCGTCAAGGCCGGTGCCGTCATGCGCGCCAGGATGCTGATGGCCGCCCAGACGCCAGCCGAATACGGCATGATGTTCGCCAAGATGCTCGGCACGGCAGCGGACAATGCCGACGAGGCGACAGCGTCCGCGTCCCTCGGCGCCGATCCGGCGGAAGCCGCTGCAATGGGGTGTGCGCTGCTGCAGGCCCGCATGGCACCCTTCGATGAGTTGCAACGCGCCATCGAGACCGTCATGCGGGCAGGGGTGCCGGTGCTGATCGTCACCGGCGGGTGGAACCAGGGGTTCGATGCGGCGGCTGAGGTCCTGGCCAAGCTGACCCACGGTCGCCACGTCGTTGTTCGCTCTCCCAACCACTTCGTGCAGCTCGCGAACGCCCCGGACTTCAACCAGGAGGTCGGCGCGTTCATGCGCGAGGCCGACCGCACCCGGAAGACGCCGCAGGCGGCGGGGCAGTAGCCAGGCAACGCGCGAGTGGGACCACATGTTGGCTGAGTCGCCGACGCTTGACGCCGGACAGCCCGATGCCAGGTCGCACCTGGCAGACAGCACGAGCAGCCGAAGCCCGGCCCGCCAACTGCTCCCGGGCGCCGAGCGCAAGCAACACGTCACAGGATAGGTTCAACACCATGGGATACACGTACAACGGGCGGCGCGAGGACCAGCGGCTCGTCACCGGCGCCGGCCGCTACACGGCGGATTGGGACCGGCCGGGGCAGTTGCACGCCGTGTTCCTGCGGGCGGACCGGGCGCATGCGGACATCGTCGCCCTCGACGCAACGGCGGCACGGTCCGCCCCAGGCGTAGTGGCGGTGCTGACCGCGGCCGACATGGCGGCGTCCGGCTACGTGCGCGGCCAGGCGCAGGTCCCGTTCAAGGGCCGCGACGGCGCCATCAAGTCGCCGGTCTCCCCGGCCTTGGCGCAGAACCGCGTGCGCTACGTGGGCGAGCCGGTTGCGGTCGTGGTGGCCGAAACGGCGCATGCGGCGCAGGACGCGGCGGAGCTGATCGTCGCCGAGTATGGCGGCCTCCCCGCCGTGGTGGACGGCCGCGCCGCTTTGGAATCAGGGGCGCCGCTGCTGCACGAGGGCGTGCCAGGCAACCTGTGTTTCGACTTCGAGTACGGAGACGCCGCCGCGGCCGAGGCCGCATTCCAGGGCGCGGCCCACGTCGTGCGGCTGCAGCAGGACAGCGGCCGGGTCGTCGGCAATCCAATGGAGCCGAAGGCCGCCATCGCCGCCTGGGATGGCGACGTGCTGGAGCTGTGGAGCGGCAGCCAGGGCGTGACCGGGATGCGCGACGGGATGGCCGGGCTGACCGGGCTGCCGCCGGACCGCATCCGCTCCCATGCGCAGGACGTGGGCGGCGCGTTCGGCATCCGCGGCGCGGCGTATCCTGAATATGCGGCCCTCGCCTTGGCGGCCCAGACAACCGGCCGGCCCGTGAAGTGGGTGGCCAGCCGGTCCGAGACGTTTCTCAGCGACTACCACGGCCGCGCCGTGCAGATGTCGGCGGAGCTGGCGCTGGATGCCGAAGGGCGCTTCCTGGCAATCCGCCACGACTGGGTATGCGACATCGGCGCGCACCCTTCCGCCGCCGGGGCGATGACCAACACGCTGAACGCCGCGCTGATGGCGTCCGGCGCCTACCGCATCCCGGCCGCCTACGGGCGGAACCGGCTGGCCCTGACCAACACGGTGCCGATCACCGCCTACCGCGGCGCAGGCCGGCCCGACATGGCCTACATGGTGGAGCGTTTGGTGGACGAGGCCGCGCGCCAAACGGGCATGGACCGCCTGGATTTGCGCCGGCGCAACCTGATCCCCCGCGACGCCTTCCCTTACCCCATCCCCACGGCGCCGATGCCCAGCGCCTACGACAGCGCCGACTTCGCCGGCCTGCTGGACGCCGCGGTGCGGGAAGCGGACTGGGACGGCTTCGAGGCCCGGCGGACGGAAGCGGCCCGGCGCGGCAAGCTGCGCGGCATCGGCTGCGCCCTGTTCATCGAGCCGGCCGGCGGCGTGGCGCCCGCCGACGAGGCCATGCTCACCTTTGAGCCGGACGGCAGCCTGCTGCTGCACGAGGTCGCGATCGCCTCCGGCCAGGGGCACGAGACCGTGCTGCCCGAGATCGTCGGCCGGACGCTCGGGATCGCCCCGGAGCGCATCACCCTGCGCGCCGGCTGTGCGGACGGCCCGGCGCTGAAGGGGGCCGGCGCGTTCGGGTCGCGCAGCATGATGTCCATGGGAAACGTCAGCGCGGAGGCGGCGGGCATCGTCATCAGGAAGGGCATGGCCCTGGCGTCCGCGGCGCTGGAAGCCTCGGAGGCCGACATCGACTACGCCGGCGGCGCCTACCGCATTGCCGGCACCGACCGGATGGTGGAGCTGGCCGAGCTGGCGCGGCGCAACCCGGGCGCCCTGGACAGCAAGGCCGAGCTGCCTGCCCCGCGCGCCTTCCCGTCCGGCGCGCACGTGGCCGAGGTCGAGGTGGATCCGGACACGGGCATGACCGAGCTGGTCCGCTACGTGTCCATAGACGACTGCGGCGCGGTGATGAACCACACGCTGCTGGAGGGCCAGATCTGGGGCGGGCTGCTGCAAGGGCTGGGGCAGGTGTTCGGCGAGGCGTGCCTGTATGACGAGGACGGGCAGATGCTGAGCGGCAGCTTCATGGATTACGCCATGCCGCGGGCCGACTTGGTGAAGCGCGTGACCATCCAAACGGTGCTGGTCCCCTCGCCCAGCAACCAGCTCGGCGTGAAGGGCGTCGGCGAGGCGGGGACCGTCGGCTCCCTGCCCACGGCCATGAACGCCATCCTGGACGCGCTGCGCCCGCAAGGAGTCCGGCACCTGGACATGCCGGCCTCGGCACAACGGGTGTGGCAGGCCCTGCAGGACAGCAGCGCGCAGGCGGCATGATGGCCTTGGCCTAGAGCCTGAGCTGACCTATGGCAGGGCGGCCTGGGCTGCGGAGGACCGGTGAAGCGTTTCCTGTTATCCTGCCGTTGGCCAAGCGGCTTGGCGCGGCCGACGTCATGCCAAGCCGCTCCCGCTTCGGGCGCGCTCAAAGGAAGATAACGGTGTTCAGCAGGATGTTGAGGGCGCTGCCAGTGCTGCGAGTGTAGGTCACCGGGGTCGGGTGGTCGGTGTAGCTCACGCCGACGTTGACGTTGAGGCCTGGCAGCGCCAACGCGCCGTATGACGCCGTGTAGGTGCTGACGCCGTCGTGCGTGAGCAGCCCACGGCGACCCGCGGCAGAAACCGCCTCGCCGCTGAATTGGCTGTGGTTCGCGACCAGGCTGATCAGGTCGTTCGGACGGCCCGGGATCAGCCCGAAGCCATACAAACGCCCCTCGTAATACGTGGAGAACGTGTCGAAGTATGTCGGCGCGTGCTCGAAGGTGACCCCGGCGTAGATGCCCCGCCGTGCCGAGCCGAACCCGGCATTCGGCGCCGTCTGCAGGAGTTGCCGGTCGGCAAGGAAGTATACGCCGTAGTTGGGCTGCTCGCGGTTCAGCGTGTTGCCGAGTTCCCTGTATCGGCTCGTGGTGACGCTCGCGGCGCCGCGAATCCACATCTGCATCTGGCCTGGGGACGGGTTGACCCGGTAGCCGACCTCGTCGAGCACCAGCACGCCCGCATTGCTCACCTTGAGGTTGGTCGAAGTCGGATTGCCGGCACGCTCGGCGAGGGAGCCATCGGGGCTGATCGCGCGCTGCACAGTGCCCTTTGTATAGAAGTTGTTGGGCAAGTTCACCCTGACGTTCACGCCGTAGGTGGAAAAGCCGCTGGAGTTAAGCCCGTTTTCGACCGGGATGCTGGCATTCGGCCCGAACACGCCGTTCGACAGGCTGCCGCCGACCTGCGAGCCAAGGAACTCCACCGAGTTCTGGAGCAAGCCGACCTTGATCTCGACCTTCTTATCAAACAACGTTTGATAGTAGCTTGCCGCCGCGAGATACAAGCCATTGGGTCCGGCGGGATTCCAATTCGTCGAGACTGACGACACGTCGAACGAGATTTGGCCATCGGGGATCCCGTAGCGCTGGAGGTCGTATATCGCGTAGAACTGGTTTTGGGTAAGGTAAGTCGGCAATTGGCCATTATAGAGCTGGTTGTCTCGGCTATGCTTGCTGAATCTGTTGCCGGCAGGCAGCGCGTGGCGGAGCAGGTTGTCCTGGAACGTCGTGGCCGAAAGGCCGAGATAGCTGATGCCGTTATCGGCGAGCTTGTTGCGCAAGCCGAAAAGGCCCTGGTCAATCGTATCGGACGCGCCGGGGAGCGGGATGATCCAGCCCCGAAGCTTGAGGGTGTCGGCCAGGGCATAGGGGTTCTGCCCCGGCGGCAACGAGGGTGGCGCGATGATCGCATTCGGCAGCGGCACCGGCGTCGCGGTGCTTTGCGCCATTTGCATCAGGCCGGTGTTGACGACCGGCTCCTCCGCGAGCGCGGGGCGCATCGAGCCCGTGCACGCCAAAAAGGCGACAGCGACCGAGACGCAGCACGGCAACACGGACCGGATTGACGGCCGCGGAATGGCCTTGGTGCTTGGAGTCGTTCTTTGCATAGCTCCCCCTGGAAGTTTCTCGCGTTTTTTGTAGATTGCTGTCTGAACAATCTATAAGTCCGATCCAAGGCGCACAAACCGGCAGCGTCAAGCTGGAACTGGTCGTTTCGGCTAAAGCGACCCGCGACAGCGATAGCGATCCGACTGAAAGTCATCAGTTGGAACACGGTCCGTATTTGTTGTCGATCACCGGAACTTGCGTTACTCATGTAATAAAATGTTTGGAACCGCGCTGTTTGCAGCAGTCATCGTCCTCTGAAACTGACACGAATGACAAGCGGCTGCTTCAGGCAGCACGGCAGAGACAATCCGAAATCACAACGCTACGCCGCTTAGGGCGAAAAGTATTCAGCGTTCCTGCACCACGGGCGACGGCCTGTTGCGATCCTTGATGGCGCAGGTCCCGAAACTCTCCTCGGGTTTCTGCTTTTGCCGCCGAAGCACAACAGCAATCCCCGGCTTCTGTGTCCTGACGGCAACGGCGTGAGAGGCATTATATTTTTTCGCACATTTTATTGACAAAAACGGCGGCTGCGTGCACCCAATCCGCCAACGATGGGAATAACATCGTCCTGAAAAGGTGGGGCAGCGTATGGAAATTCATGTGAGTGGCGGTGGCTTTGGTGCGAGAAAGGCGTCGTTCGCAGCAGGTTTAAAAGGTGGACGGCACATCAACCGCGAGTCCTGGGACGCTGCGGCGGTCCGCTTCGACGGGCGGCCTATACCCACGCTTGCGTTGCTGCTAGCGACAGTGCTGCCGTTGGCCGCCCATGCTGCCGACCCGGCAACGGAGATTGTCGCCCAAAGCCAGTCCTTCACTCCGGCGCCCGCTGATTCCGGCGTCCTTGGCCAAAGGCGCCCCCTCACTTCGGCGCCCGCCGCTTCCGGCGCCGTCCGCCAAAGGCGGCCGTCCCTCCGTGCGGTGTCCCCTGATGTCGGGAAGCCCGAGGCCAGTCCGGGGAATAGCAACAGTCCGCTGGGAGTGTCGCCCGCTCAGAACCAGGACACGCCCGGAGCTTCGTCGGGGGAAATAGGCGGACCGCCGACACCCATTTCGAACGTGCCCCGGGTCGGCCTTTTTCCTGGGCTTGGCAAGATCCTCCTGGACCATGGCTTCGACTTCCACGGCATCGCGTTCGACCGCTTCCAGACCAACCAGTCGGCCGGCGCACGCACGCATGAGTTCGAAAACCTCGTCCCGATCGCGCCGGCCCTCGACATCGATCTCGGCAAGGCCGCCGGGATCACCGGCGGCAACGTCCACATCTCGCTGGCCTTCCTTACCCTCCGGGCCAACGAGCCAAACTACGTTTTCGATGGCGGCGGGGCCTTGGTCGCCAACCAGCAGGGCACTCCTGCCCTGTCCGGCCATTACCTCTACGGGTCGGAGATCACCTACGAGCAACGGCTGCTCAACGACAGGCTGTCGGTCGAGGCCGGCCAGACGAGCGTCTTCCGCTACTTCTTCCTTCCGAACTCGCTCGACCCCCTGACGCACTACTCCACCACGGTCATCCTCGATGGCGACTTCGCGACCATCCCGTTCCCAACCTGGGGCGGCCGGGCCACCTACAAGCTCAGCCCGGCCTGGTATGCCCAAGTCGGAGCCTTCGAGGACAACTTCACCCGGTCCACGACCTACCCGTTCGCGCTCGGCACCCGCGGCAGCTCCGGCGCCCAGATCCTGGCGGAAGTCGGCTACCGCACCGAGTTCTCCACCGCGGCGTATCCAGCCAACCTCGAACTCGGCGTCGAGTACAACACGCGCTCAGGCTACTCGAACGCCAAGGGCTCGCCGGCGCCGGGGGGACCGTTCACCGAGGCGGCAAACTACCCCGGCGGCGGCGTCATCTACATGCAGGGGCTGCAGACCGTCTGGCGCGGCGCCGCCAACCCTGGGGCACCCCCCCCGAACATCAGCGTTTATGGATCCCTCGACTTCTCTGTGGACAAGCCGCAGCCCATCGACATGGATGCCATCATCGGGACGACCTTCACCGGGTTGATCCCAGGGCGCCCGTCCGACGCCTTGGGCCTCCAGGCGCACTACTCGCGTCTGAGCGCGGTCGAGGCAGCCTTCGAAACCAGGGGCCATAACATCTTCCTCGGCCGTGGCCCGAGCCAGAGCCGGGACGGCTTCGGGTTCGAGGTCATCGGCAGCGTGCAGGTGACGCCCGCGATCGCCGTCAGGCCGTTCGTCGAGTATTTCGTCAACCCAGACAACGTCGGCGATCTAAGATTCGGCCGGCCCAAGGACGGGTTCGAGCTTGGCCTGTTCACCGTGGTCGCACTGGGACGGCTGCTGGGCACCAGCAACAAGCCGTTCTGATTGTTGACGCTCCCCTCAGCAGGCTTTCGTTGGCCGCGCCAAGAATGGCTGCTGAGGACGCTTTGAAAACGCATCATGTCTTCGCAGGCTGCGACGGCGGCTTGCGGAATGACGCTTGGGCGTTCAGTGACGTGGCCACCAGGCGCGTCATGGACGCAGGATAGGAGAGAGGCACGGATGTCGGACATCAAAGTCGAGGACTCAAGGTTGCTGCTGCCTGGGCTGGCAGGTTTCTACCGCCGGGCCGCCCCAATATCGTGGCTCATCATCCGCGTCGCGATCGGCTTCACCCTGTTCATGCACGGGTGGCCTAAAATCCTGGCCGGACCGGCGGCTTCCGCGCCTCGCCTTGAGCAGATGGGATTGCCGAACGGCGCGCTTTGGGCCTGGGCGGACTTCTTGATCGAGTTCATAGGCGGCATCGGCATCATGCTCGGCCTGTTCACGCGGTTTTTCGCTGCGGCAGCCGCCATCGAGATGGCCGTCATCATGATTCTATACATCCCGAACGGATACGCGTGGACAAACCGCGGCTACGAATTCGTCCTCATGTGGGGATTGATATGCTTCGCGATCGCGCTGCGCGGCGGCGGCCCCTATTCGCTCGACCGACGCATCGGCACCGAACTTTGAACCGGCATGACCGGAGTGGCGCCATGAACATCCTCAAACCGGGCCATTCCGGCTGCCCGCACGCGGCTCGGGGAATTGCCTGACCTGCCCGCCGGGCAGACATGCCCGGCCAGGCGATATGCGAGCGCCTCATCAACGCAGCCAGGGTCGGTCAATACTTGGCAAAACCAGGGGCTGCGGGCTTCTCGGAAACGCCCGAGCTGTTTTCAAAGCAAGACCCGTCGTCCAGCACCTGCCATTTGCGGTCCGTCATCCGGTGCCAGATGTTGGTGGTGACCACCGGCTCCGTGAATGCGTCCTCGTCATGGAAGGTGAGATGAACGTGGATCACGTCCTGATCAACGCGCTGGATTGTCCATTTGATGTGCAGCTTCGGGCTATGGGGCAATAGTGCCGCCACGAACGTCGTCGATCCGTTGATGCCCACTGTGTCCACATGGAGCGTGTCACCCTCCCAATAGCCGATAGAGTGACCATTGTAGCTAGGCGTCAGTTCCGCCGGATGCGGTCGGCCATCGGTCCAGATCGTGATGGGGAAGGTGCCGAAGGTGAAAATCGTCACCTGGCCCGGCGTTTGGACGATCTCGTCAGGGAAGTTCTTGTTGACGAGCATCATCGGCAGCCCGAACGGCAGGCATCTCGCGCCGTGGTCTCCGACCGTTCGGCCTCTCTGTGCCCCAGCCGCCCGCTCGTCGGCCATCTTCTGGTAGGCCGGCGTATAGGGCAGCGGCCATGGAGCCAGAAAGGTCGGCGGGCGGTCATCCGGCGACCGTCCCGTATTGGTCAAGGCGGGCTTCCCCGGCACGCCGACAACCGTGCCAAGCCACAGGCCTGAGATGTCCGGAACCTTGGGGTCGCCGTAATAGGAGACGCCCGGCGGAGGCCACTGCCGACTGTCTTGCGCCACAGCCACCGAGCAGCCTGCAAAGGCGACGATAGCGGCCGTGAAAAGCCCAAGCCGCTTCGGGCTGAGTGTGTGTCCCATCCAACGCCTCCTACTGCGCCGACACCGTTCCCGTAGCTTCCGCCCCGTGCTTGCCCAGCATTTTCCCATCGGACAGGATGACCGCGTTCATGGACCCGCCTTTCTCGCCGTTCTTCAGCGGCGCCATGTAGACCGTCACCTTGTCGCCGGGCGACATCGACTTCTTCTCAAAGCCGTCGCGTCGCAGCACGCCGGGGTTCGCGCACTCCACGCTGAACTTGTCAGGCTCGTTGGCGCCGTTGGGAACCAGGACGTAAAGCCACGCATGAGGGCTGGTCCACTGCCAATCCACGACCGTGGCGTCCTTCAGCTCCACCTCCTTCGACTGGTCGAACATCGCGAACGAGTGGTGGGCGAAGGCCGACACTGGCAATGTCAGCGTGGCGGCCGCCGCGGCGGCGATGACGATGCATTGTCTATTCATCAGGCTTTTCACCATGTTTGTTGCTACGCGGCCCCAAGGCGGACGTAAGGTTATTTTAACGGACATAGAGATCCGGGTGATAGTTCGTCACTGGAGTGCAGATGAACTCCTTCGGCTCCCATAAGGGATTGTCCAAGGTCTTGTACGTCGCCGTGGCTGTCATGGGCTGGCTGTAGGCCGCCGGGTCGGTCAACGTGACCTCGACGCTCAACGTCTTGGCATCGACCCGGCGATAGCGCTCCGTGATTTTCATGTCATCGCTATGCGGAACCCCGGTGCTGTCGATCGGCTGGTCCTTAACGCCAGCGACGTCAACAACCAAGTCCTTGCCCTCATAACGCCCGGCGGCGGTGCCGTTGAAAAAGCTTTCCAAATCCTCGGACTTGGGCAGGGGCCGTCCGTCGAGCCAGATGCGGCGGACCGGGTCCCCATCGCGATACATCATGACCCGGCCGGGAGTTTGGATGATCTGCAAGGGGCCGTTCGTGCCGGTGATGAAGCGGGGCATGCCCGGCGGCAGGCAGCTCCGGACCGGATCGTCGGTACGTTTGCCCGCGGCCGCGTCCGCCACGCGCGTCTGCCACGTTGCCAAAAACGGCGGCTGCAAGGGCGGCGGCCAGGGCATCCACCCTTCCTTGCTCTTGGACGCCGTGCCGGGCGCCGAGGCCTGGCCGGCCGCATCGGCGCGAACCCAGACGCCGCTCACATCGGGAGCGCTGGGATCGCCATACCAGCTGAGATGCTCCGGCGGCGAAGGTGCTGGGGCCTGCGATTGCGCGATGGCCCTGCCGCCAGGGGCAGCCAGGAGAGCCGCAAGGGCGGCTGCGGCGGCCGTGCGGGCAATCCCCGTGGCGGCCGGAAACGCAGGACCGGTTGGAAGCGGACTGGACGTCGCGATACGACGCATATTGCACCTTGTTTCTTTTTGCGGACCTGGACGGGCATTCGGACGAACCGACGCGCCCCCTCCCCACATTATCCGCATCATTGCGCTTTACTGAGACGGTTTAGTCAGGCGCCCTCACGATGTCAATTCAACGGAGGGCGGCTTTTGACGCGGCCTGCTCAAGGTCAGCGCGCTTCGCCCGCCCCATCCAGCCACGCCGCCCCTTGCTGGTAGATCGCCTCCACCTCGGGGCCGCGCGGCCCCGCCATGGTCTTCTTCACGGGAAAGCCCATGCGGCTTTGCAGGTATGCCAGGTGCCTGTAGCCAGCCGGGAACGCGTTCAGCAGCGCCTCGTCCAGCACGGGCATCGTGCCCGGCGTCACCGGATCGAGGCGGTCGCTCTCATAGATGGGCAGGCGCAAAACGATGCCCCAGGCGCCCCCACGCTTTTCGAGCAAGTCGTAAAAGCGCCCGGCGCACTGCACGTCGCACAGCACGCCCTCCACCGGGGCACGCTGCGTGATGGTCATCTTGGCTTGCGAAACGGCGCGGTTGCCCTTGAGATCGATCGAGACGCCGCCCAGCCGGTGCAGGACGTTCAGCCCCTTCTCGAACGCCGCCTTGCTGGTCGCGACGAACTCGGCGCCGGTGCCTTCCGTCCAGGTGGCCACCATCCGCCCTTCCGGGTGCCACAGGGTCACAAGCCGGTCCCACAGCCCGGCGTCGCGCCAGACCACCCAGTTGTCCAGCAGTTCGCGGATGCGCTGGCGGTCCTCCAGCGCATCGCGGTCCGAAGATGCCACGCCGCTCATCAGTGGCCGCCGTCGTAGTTTTGGGTGATCTGCTTGTATTCCATGAAGTCCTCCAGAGAAGCCAGGCCGCAAAGGCGCCCGAGGCCGCTCGACTTGAAGCCGCCTTCCTCCGATTCAACCGCGACGTTGGCCCAACTGTTGATGGAGATCAGCCCGGCTTCCAGCCGCCGGGCCACCCGCATCGGACGGTCCACGTCGCGGCTCCAGATGCAGGCGCTCAGGCCGTACTCGCTGTCGTTGGCGAGGGCGACCGCCTCGTCTTCGGTGTCGAAGACCTGTACGGTCTGCACCGGCCCGAACACCTCCGTCTGCACGATGGGCAGCTTCGAATCCAGCACTTCGAGCAGGGTCGGTTGGTAGAACGCGCCGCCGGCCAGGGCCGGATCGGCCGAGGGGCCGCCGCGCAGGACCGGAACGGCGCCGGCGCTGATCGCCTGCTCGACGGCCGCGTTGACGCGGGTGACGGCCTCCTTGCTGATCATCGGACCCATGTCGCTGGCCGGGTTGCTGGCCGGGCCGCACCGCACCGCCTCGAAGCGTGCCGCCAGGCCCTCCTTGAGCCGGTCCGCGATGCCGCGCTGGACGAGGATGCGGCTGCCGGTCATGCAGAACTGGCCGGCGAACACGGTGCAGGATTTCTCGATCGTCGGCAGGACGGCGTTGAGGTCCGCGTCGTCGAACACCAAATGCGGCGTCTTGCCGCCGAGTTCGAGGCCGACCCGCTTCAGGTTGGCCGCCGCCGCCTGGGCGATCATCCGCCCGACCTGCGTGCTGCCGGTGAAGCTGATCGTGGGCACGAGCGGCGAGTCGACGAGGCGCTTCGCCCCGTCCGCGCCGGACTCGACGAAGATGTTGACGACGCCACGCGGGATGTCGGCGAGGCCGCCGATGATCTCGCTCAGCAGCTCGGCTGTTTGCGCCGCCTGGGCCGGCAGCTTGACTACCGCCGTGCAGCCGGCCGCGAGGGCCGGCGCCAGCGCGCGGATGCACAGGTAGGCCGGCGAGTTCCAAGGGATGATCAGCCCGGCGACGCCGACCGGCTGACGCAAGGAGATCGTCTGCTGGCCCGGCTTGCTGTCCACCGCGCGGCCGAAGCTCTGGACGGCCAGCCCGGCGGCGAAACGCAGGCCGCGGATGATGAAGTTGGCCTCGAAGTCGGCCTCGAAGCGGACCTTGCCGTTCTCGCGGCACAGCGTGTCGGCCACGTCGCCGAGGCGGGCGGCAAAGGCGTCCGCCAGGTGGCTGAGCGCCGCGGACCGCGCCATGCGGTCCAAGGCCCAGCCGCTGTGGACGAAGGCGTGCGACGCCGCTTCGATGGCGGCCTGCGCCACGTCCGCGCCGCCGTCGTGGTAGGTGCCGATCACTTCGCCCGTCGCGGGGTCCCGGCTTTCGCGTTCCGGGCCTGATGCGGCCCACTCGCCGCCGATCCAATGTCGAACTCGACGCTGCTGCGCCATAACTCCCTCCTCCGATGGTGTTCCCGCGCGGCCAGCCGGTTGCCGGGCCTGGTCACGGTTTCTGCAAACCCCGCGCTGCGGCAAGCAGCGTCCGGTCCTCCGATGCGGCTTCCGCGGCGGCCTGGCGCCACCGCGCGTCCGTGCCGCCGGCGGCATAAGGTTCGACCAGGCCCAGGGCTTCCCTCAAAAGCAGGACCTCGAAATCGACGAACAAGCGGTCCACGTCCGCGTTGTCCGCTTGCAGCAGGGCGATCAGGGTCTGGTGTTCGCGCGCCAGCGTGGCGGTGCCCACGACCGGAACGCCCTGATCGTCGCTCATGCCCTTGAGGCTGGACCGTCCTCCGCTGAAGTCCACGCGTACCTGCTTGGCGAACGCCTGGACGTTCGGTGACGCCCGGCGCTCCGCGATCTCCGCCAGCCTGCGTTGCGCCGCGTCCAGTCCGCGCACATGCGCCTGGAAATCGTGGTTGGTTTCCGCATAGGCGGTGGGACCGAAGCCGGCTTCGGGGCTGCCCGGCGTGACCGTCGTCGCGGGCGCCAGCGTGGTTTGGGCCGCCGTTTGGGCCGGGGCGGCAAAAGCGGCGGCGCCCATGGCCATGCAGATGAGGCGGGTTGCCGTCAGGCGCAGCATGGCTTGCGTCTCCCCAACATCAGAAATCGCTGAAGCCGATCCAGCGCCCGGCGGCGATCACGCCGAGCCAGAACGTAATCGACAGCGCCCCTGCGACCTTGGCCAGCAGCGGCGGCGAAGGGTGCTCATCCCAATGCGCCATGTTGCGCGCCGTGGTCAGATGGAACACCGCCATGTTCGCCCCGGCCAGCACCAGCAGCAGGAACTTGAGCCGGAACGGGATGTTGTCGAAATACTTCACGGCGGCCGACGCGAACATCAGGCTCCCGCTGATGAGCGCCACGGCGAAGCCTGCCCAGGTCCAGGGAAGGACCTCGGTGGTCAGGCGGCTGACGGCGCGCTGGCGGGAGGACAGGCCGAGAAGCCTCAGATCCACCATGAAGACCGTTCCGACCACGAAGCTGATGGCAAGCACGTGGACGCACTCGATGATCGGAAACGACCAGCCATTTTCCCGGATGTCCGTCGGGATGGAGAGGCTTTGAAGGTATTCGAGCGCGGCGTGGACCGACATCATGAACTTTCTGGAGCTGCGGGGCGGGCCACGCGGCCCGGTCAGGGGTGGTCGCTGTAGGCGATCAGCCGCCCCGCGAAGATGATCGCGATGAACAGGGTCAGCGACACGACGGCGAGGAACTTGGCCCACCACGCCCGCGCCGGCGAGGCGTCCCAGAAACCGGGATCGCGGCGCAGGGTGGCCTGTAGCAGGCCCGTGACGGCGATGGCGGCGGCCAACAGGATCATTTTATTGATGAAAGTCGCGTTCTCAAGCTCGCGCGAAGGCTCGGCCACGATCAGGATAAGCCCGGTCAGCAGGAAGACGGGCAATGGACCCCACACCCATGGCAGCAGGCGCCGGGCCGTCATGCCGATGCTGTCGCTCCGCCCGGCGACGCCGAACATGCGCAGGTCGAGCATGGCGACAGAGCCGATCAGGATGGCGATGCAGGCGATATGGACCGTTTGGGTCAACGGAATGATCCAGCTCACGTCCTGGATCGTGTTGCTGACCGGGGTGCTGGCCAGCCATTGGCAGAATTGGTGCAGGGAAGTTGCCATGGGACGGGTCCGCTAGTTGAAGCCGCGCCGGGATCGTGCCGAGGCCGGGCTGTGCCGCCCGCCGCCCGCCTTGTCCGAAGGCGCCTGGCAAACGGACAGCCAAGAACGCGCGCCCAGCGGTACGCAGACCGCAGGCATGAATAGCGGATTGTGCTGGCGGACATCGCAAGCCGACGGCTTGCACGTGCTGATAAGCATCTCACTCCCCGGTGCGCGTTCGTTGGCATGCGTTCAGTTATTGGCCTTGCCGCTCAGACCGCGGCAGCGCCGCGCGGGCTTCGACAGCGCGGTTCTAAACTCTTTCTTACCCCTTGCAATAGATTTTCGCAGCCATGCTATATGAACGCAAGAGATGCCTGTTGGCGCCGGCGCGCCGCCCATGGCGGGCCAAAGGCAGCCGAGGATGCCGGATAGGGGAGTTGTTGACGTAGCTGACTGACAATCAATATGTCCTCCGGCAGCGTATCCCTCCGTAGGGCCGCCCCGCTCAAAAGCGGTCATATGCTTGGAGCATTCACAGGAATGAGGACGTCCCGCCGGAAGTGGTGGCTGTTTCTTGCCCCGGCCGCGTTGCTCGGGGCGGTCCCGCTCGGCTTCCAGGTCAAGCACGGGCAAGACCAGGCATCCGTTCTGAGAAGCGATCCGGAAGACATCTTGTCCGACCCCGCGCTGCGCGGCACGGCCGTCGCCTATGGCCGGGCCGTTTACCAGGATCATTGCGCGAGCTGCCACGGTGCCGACGGCACGGGCGACCGCACCCTGGGCGTGCCGGACCTGACCGGCGCGCAGCATCTGTATGGCGAGGGCCGGGTTGCCGAGATCGAGGACATCGCCCGCCATGGCATCCGGTCCGCGGACAAGCGCGGCCTGAAGCTGGCCTCTATGCCGGCATTCGGCAGCCTGCATCCCTACAAGGGCGAGCCGCTGCCGTCCCTCACGCCCGGCCAGATCGAGGACGTGACGCAATACGTCCTGGCCCTCAACGGGCGCGCCACGGACCCGGACGCGGCGGCCAAGGGCGGCATCCTCTACCAGGGTGGCGCGGGCTGCTATGACTGCCACGGCCGCAATGCCGAAGGCGACTCGTCGGTCGGCGCGCCGTCGCTGGTGGACGGTCCAAGGCTTTATGGCAACGGCTCGCATGACGACATCTACCGCTCGCTCGTGGTGGGCCGCGCGGGAGTAAGCCCCGCCTTCGGCAAGCTGCTGACCGCAGCCGAGCTTCGCAACGTGGCCGTCTATATCGCCTCGCTTCAGAAGACCCACACCGAACACGCGGATGCCCGATGACTGACTTTGCAGTTGAAGCCCCTGCCGACACGGGCCGTTCTGCCACCTGGAGGCTGGACCAGCCCAGCGCACGCCGCTCGCTCCTGCTC
>CAXTUQ010000017.1:0-7363 GCA_964247405.1 uncultured Acetobacteraceae bacterium | reverse complement strand
GGCCGTCCTCGGCCTGGCGGTCGCCGGCTTCGGCCTGTTCAGCGCCGAAGGGACGCGGACCTTCGTTGTGCCGCCGGAGGACGCCGCCATCGTCAACAACGTGCCGATCCTGATGGCCGACCTCGTCGATCAACTCCGCACGCTCTACGATGTCCCGCTCGCGCAGGCGACGCCGGAACAGAAGCAGAAGGTGCTGAACGACATGATCCGCGAGGAGCTTTATGTCCAGCGGGGCGTCGAGCTTGGGCTGCCCAGCGACGACATCGACGTGCGCCAGGCCCTGGTCGGGGGCGCCGAGGCAGCGGTGTCGCAGGACGCCATGACCTCCCGCCCGAGCGACGCGGAGCTTCACGCCTGGTACGACGAGCACCAGGGCACCTATGCCGGCGAGGGGCAGATGACGGTGCAGGACTTCGTGCTGCCGCAGGGCTTGGACCCGGCCGGGGCCGCCCTGGTCGTCGCGGCGCTCCGCAACGGGTCCACGCCCGCCTCGGCCGGGCTGAAAAGCTCGGGGCGCGTGGCGGACGGGTCCGAGTTCTATTTCGCCGCCAAGCTCCACTTGGGCGACGCCTTGTTCGAGACGGCCCGTACCTTGGGCGACGGCCAGGTGTCCGACCCGGTCGTCCAGCCCGACGGCGTGCACATCCTGGTCATGAAGCGGAACCAGCAACCGCTGCCGGTGCGCTACCAGGACGCCCAGGACCGCGTGTTGCGCGACTTCCTGGCCGCCAAGGTGGCCCGGCTGCAGGTGGGCAACGAGCGCTTCCTGCGGACGCGGGCCGACGTCAAGGTCGCCCCGGGGCTTCGCTGATGCGCCTCATCGTCCTGATCGCGGCCCTCCTGGCCTGTGTCCTGCAACCCGCATCGGCGCACACGCGCAGCGAATCCCATTCGACCTGGATGGTCGATGGTTCGTCGGTCCACCTCACCTTCTCGATGCCCGACCTGGAAGCCGCCCGGCTTTCCAACGACGGGCACGCGCCCGACGACGCGCAGGCCATCGCATACCTGCGCCCCCTCGAAGGGGTGACGGCCGGGGATGCCGCCTGCCCGTTGTCGGTGCCGCCGCACGCGGTGTCCGCCGCCCCCGGCTACCGCCGGTTCGAGTTCCTGTTCGAATGCCCGTCGCCCGACGACATCGTCCTGCACTCCGCCGCTTTCTTCGATTTGGTGCCGACGCACGTGAACCTGGCCCAGGTGCAGACGGGCGGCGACGGCTTCGTCGAGAACGTGCTCACCGCCGGGGACCACGACATCACGGTGGCCGGGGCGGACGGCAAAGGGCTGGAGAACGCCGGCTTCCTCACCTTCGTCAAGATGGGCGTCATGCACATCTTCACCGGCCTCGATCACCAATCGTTTTTGCTTGGAATGGTGCTGATCTCGCGGCGCTTCCGCGACCTCACCCTCGTGGTGACCGGCTTCACCCTGGGCCACAGCCTGACCTTGGCGCTGGCCTTCACGGGCGTGCTGCGACCGCATGCCGAGTTCATCGATGCGCTGGTCGCGCTCACCATCGCCCTGATCGGCATCGAGAACGTCTCGGTTTCGGCACGCCGTCCGGGGCTGCTCGCGCTGGCGACAGGGGGTGCGCTGGTTGCGATGGCCGTGCTGCGGCTGTTCGGGGTGGGCCTTCTGCCGCCCTTGCTGCTGCTAGGCGCCGGGCTGTTCGCGGCGAACTACCTGATGGTATCAGGGCACATCCGCGATGCGGCGCGGCTCCGCCTCGTGGTGACCCTCGTCTTCGGGCTGGTGCACGGCTTCGGTTTCGCGGCCGACCTGCTGAGCGAGCCGATCCCGCCGGGCCGGCTGGCGGAGCTGCTGGCGGGCTTCAACATCGGCGTGGAGATCGGCCAGCTTTCCATCGTGGTGCTGCTCACGTCTGCCGTTTTCGTCCTCGGCAAGCTCAAGCTGACGCTGCCGCGCCCGATCGTGGTGGACGTGACGGCGGCGTGCCTGGTGGCGATCGGGATGTATTGGTTCGTAAGCCGCAGCTTTGCCTGATTGGCCGAGCCGGAGGCGGATCAGCGATGCCTGCTTTATCTTGCGGCTGGCCGTGCCGGTCACACGGACTTTCGCGAGGCTTGCCCGCCAACAGGCATCTGCAAAATCGGGTCAGTCAGCTTTCCCGCATCGATGCCAGCGGATGCCGCTTCATCGGCCGTCTGGCGGCGGACCGCCTGGACGATGCGCCTCGTGGTTTCGCGATAATGTCGGGACATTGATTCGACGAGCAGGTCGGCATCGCGCGCAAGGGCTGCCTTCGCGAGTGCCTGGTGCTCGCCTTGCCTGTCCCGCTTGCCGTCGGTGTGGAATGACAGGCCGCGGTAGCGCTCCGACTGCTCGTAGAGTTGAGCATGGAGCTGCAGCAGCCGAGGACTGCCGCACGCGCTGACCAGGGAAAGATGAAAGGTTTGGTGACGCTCGACCCAGTCGCGGTTCAGCAATCGGTCAACGGGAGACAAGATTTTTGTCTTGCGCAGACGGTGCGCCGCAGCCAGGACCGAGCCTTCCCAACTGTCCTCACCGTGCAGGACGGAGCGGCGTAAGGCGATGGCGTCGATCTCGCACCGAAGATCCGTGAGATCCTCCAGATCCTCAATCGAGAGCGGCGCCACCAGGAAGCCCCTGTGGTCGCGGGAGATCACCAACTGCTCAGGCACGAGCCGGGACAAGGCTTCCCGAATAGCTCCCGGGCTGACCTCGAGCGCGCTTGCGAGCTCGTTGATCTTGAGCCTTTCGCCAGCCCGGAGAAGGCCGGCCAGGATGTCTTCCCTGAGCCGCGCATAAGCGGCACTGGTTTGGCTTTGATTCACAACGGTTCCGGGCTCAATAGGCAGATCCAGTTCGAAATGAAATATAGGCTAGCGTCAAAACTATAAGCCGGCAAGGGTATCCTAAACGGGTTGCTTTACTAAAAGGGCGGCTACTCAGCTTGCCGCCAGCTCGGCCTCCGCCGACGTGCGCGCCGGCATGGCGAACATGAGCAGCACGGTCAGCGCGCTCGCGGCCGCGAACACCAGCGCGCCGGGCTGGTAGCTGCCGAACCGGTCGAAGCTCGTCCCGGCCAGCAGCGGACCGGTGCCGGAACCGACGATGAAGATGCCGAAGCAAAGCCCGTAGAGCCGACCGAACACCGCATTGCCGAAGTAGTAGCGGACGAAGAACGCCGTGAAGTCCACCTCGGCGCCGACCACGAAGCCGAGCAGGATCGCGGCCAGGTAGGCCAGCACAGCGCCTTCGCCATAAACCAGCAGCAAGGACGCGGCGAGCGCGGTCAGTGCCGTGGCAGCGACGACGTAGGGCGGATGCGACCGGTCCAGGACCCAGCCGATGCCGCCCCGGCCGATGATCGCCGTGATCCCGGTCAGCCCCGCGATCTGCGCCGCTTCCTGTGGCGAGAACCCGCGGAAAATCATGATCGGCACCACGTTGGTGAGCGCGCCGACCGAGATGACGCCCAGCAGGAAGAAGGCGAAGCACATCGTGACGAAGGTCCGGCTCGTGATGAGCGGCATCACCGATCCTGGCGCCACGGCCGGGAAGCCCGGGTGCTGTGGCGCGGCCTGGCCCAGGCCGCGGGTCGCGATCAGCGCGGCGGGAAAAGTGACCAGGAGCGTGAGCGCGCCGAGCACGACCCAGGCCTGCCGCCACCCGAAATTCGCCGTCAGCGCCTGCGACAACGGCGGCAGCAGGGCAGCGCCGATCCCCACCCCCATCAGCGCGAGGCCAAGCGCCAGACCCAAATGGCGTTGGAACCGACGCACCAGGATCGCGCAGTAGCCCACCGGCGTGGCCCCGCCAGCCGTGAACGAGATGGCCGCGAACACCAGGTAGTAGTGCCAGATGCTGGAGGTGAGCAGGGACAACGACGCCACCAGGGCAGACAAGCAGACCACGGAAGACAGCACGATGACGCGAGGCCCGAACCGGTCGATCAGCAAGCCCCAGAAAGGGGAAGAAAGCGCCAGCGTATATTGCGAAACCGCCACGCCGAGCGAGAGCTGGGTGCGGCTCCAGCCGAACTCCGCGCTCAAGGGCCGGACGAACACGCCGAAGGTGTACACGAGGAGCGTGCCGAGCGAGAAGACGAGCCCGACTGTTGCAGCCGCGACCACGCCCCAATGACGATCCATGGCCGGCGCATCGCCAGCCAAGGGATGCGACAGAGTACTGTCCATTCGCTCACTCCCATTTGCGCCGCGTCACGCGCGGCTTTCACTTCAAAATGCTTGGCCCGGCGGCCAAAGGCAATGCAGCCGAGGGTCTTGTCAGGAAACCCGTCCCGGACTGGCGGGCGCGGCCGTCCATGCGGCGCCTGGAACATGGCAATCGAAACCGGCGGACCCGCTGCACGGCTGCCTCTGAAGAAACATGCTTGGCCATGGATTGTATGGTATTACGCAAAAAATGTTTTTATGCAAAAAACCTTTTCTCTCCCTTGACACGGTGCGTGCGGCAAGGACAGTGTCCGGTCGAAAAACCGCCCTGCGATATGGGGCAAAACAAGAGTCAACGCCCGGATCGAGCGATCCCGACCGCCGGAAGGAGATGTGACGTGAACCACCAGGCCCAGGTGTCGGCGTTGCCGAATGAGCTCGTTGAGCAGCGGGAAACGTTTTATAAGGAGCTGCACGGCCAGGGCATGGAAGCGCTGTGGCGCGTGCTGGCGACGGCGGCCCAGCACGAGCCGCGGGTGCAAAGCATTCCGTTCATGTGGCGCTGGCAAGACGTGCGCGCCAAGATCATGCGGGCCAGCGACCTGGTGACGCCGCAGGAAGCCGAGCGCCGCGTGCTCATGCTGATCAACCCGGCCTTTGAGTCCAAGACGGCGCGCACCGTCGGCATGATCTTCGGCGGCGTCCAGTTGATCATGCCCGGCGAGATCGCCGACAGCCACCGGCACACGCCCAGCGCCCAACGCTTCATCATCGAAGGCGATGGCGGCTACACCGCGGTGGAAGGCGAGCGGACCTACATGTCCAAAGGCGACTTCGTCATGACGCCCACCTGGTGCTGGCATGACCATGGCAACGAGTCCGGCGCGCCGATGATCTGGCTCGACGGGCTGGACCTGCCGTTCGTGAACATCCTCGACGCCAATTTCTTTGAGGACTACGAGGTTGGCGACGCGCGCACGCAGCCCATCTTCCGCGCGCCCGAGGACGCGTCGCACCGTTGGGGCCGCAACCTGCGGCCGACCTGGCAGACGCCGCGGAACCCCGCGGTGTCGCCCATCCTGAACTACCGCTGGACCGATTGCCGGGCCACGCTGCATGAGCTGCGCAACGAGGCGGGCAGCCCGACCGATGGGGTGATCCTGCAATACGTGAACCCCGTCACCGGTGGGTCCACCCTGCCGACGATCACGTCCTACCTGCAATTGCTGCGCAAGGGCGAGCATACGCAGGCACATCGCCACACGTCGAGCACGGTGTATCATGTGGCCGAGGGCGGGGGACGCAGCGTGATCGGCGGCGCCGAGTATCGATGGGCAGAAGGCGACACGTTCGTCGTGCCCTCCTGGGTGATGCACGAGCATGAAGCGGAGGACGGCGAAGCCGTGCTGTTCTCCTACAGCGACCGGCCCATCATCGACGCGTTCGGGCTGTACCGCGAAGCCGTGCTCGAAACGAAATGGCAAGGCTGAATGGGCCAGAGACCGGCTGCCGCACGGCCAACCTCGCCCAACGCCTGATCAGCCCGGCAGCCCCTCGTGCTGCTGGACCGTCCGATCCTTCACAAGAAGTCAGAGAGGCCCTTTGAGCGGATCTTCGCAACTTCTGCCCCGGAGCGGCGCCGAAGCCTTGTCCTGGCCGGACATCCTGGCCTGCGAGCGCGCCGTGCTGCGCTTCACCGCCGCCTTCGACGCCGGCGACCTTGAGGGCATGTTGGCCGAGTTCGCCCCCGAAGGCGTCTGGCACCGTCAAGAAGGGTCGGTTCGGGGCCATGATGGGTTGCGCGCGTTGATGGAAAAGCGACCGCCGGGCTTGTTCGTGCGGCATGTGATCAGCAACATGCGGGTCACGCTGACCGGACCCGACGAGGCGTCCTGCACCTCGTACCTGACCGTGTATCGGGACGACGACGGTGGACCGAAGCCGGTCCCGCTCCGCCAGCCGGCGCTGGTCGGCAGGTATCACGACGTGTTGCGCAACACGGGCCATGCCTGGCAGCTCTCCGGCCGCAGCGTGTCGGTCGATTTCAAGAAACCCTGACGGAGAAAGTGGATGCGCCTCGCCGTTTTTGAAACCGAGGGTCGTCGGAGCTTCGGCGCGGTGGAGAACGACGCCATTGTCGACCTCGGCAACGGGAGCGGCCACACACTTGCCGACCTGCTGCTGCGCGGCCGGGCGGAGCCGCCGGGCAAGGCGTCCCGCGTGCCGCTCGCGTCCGTGACGCTCCTGCCTCCGCTCGCCGATCCGGCCAGCAAGGTGCTGGCACTCGGCTGGTCCTACCGGTCGCATCAGGAGGAAACCGGGCACAAGGCCGACCCGTTCCCGTTCTTCTTCTTGAAGCACCCGCAGAGCCTCGTCGGGAACCGCCAGCCGATCCTGCGGCCTTCCGTCTCCGAGTCCTTCGACTTCGAAGGCGAGTTCGCTGTCATCATCGGCAAGCCCGGCCGCCACATCCCGGAAAGCGAGGCGATGCGGCACGTTGCCGGCTATTCGGTGCTGATGGACGGCTCCGTACGCGACTGGCAGAAGCAAAGCGTTACAGCTGGCAAGAACTTCGACCGCTCCTCGTCGCTCGGTCCCTGGATCGTGACCGCCGACGAGGTCGCCGACCCTCACGACCTGTCTCTGACCACCCGCCTCAACGGGAAGGTGATGCAGGAAACGAGCACGAGCCAGTTGGCATGGTCGATCGCCTACCTGGTGCACTACTGCTCGACCTTCACGACCCTGCAGACCGGCGACGTGATCTCGACCGGAACGCCCGGCGGCGTCGGCCACAAGCGCACCCCCCAAGTCTGGCTGCGGCCCGGCGACACGCTCCAGGTCGAGGTGGGCGGCATCGGGGTGCTTTCCAACACTGTGGAGCAGGAATAGGGGTCCTTCGCGGGCGCACGTCAGACGGCGCCCCCGCCCTCCCCCTGGCGGATCAGGCGGAGGCGGGCCTACGCGCCGCTGCTCACACGGCGCGCAGGTGACGGATGGGCCGTCCCGGCGCGACGGCCTGGGCGGCCGCTGCGATGGCCTGCGCGTCGATGCCGGCGGCACGGTAAAGGGGGGTCCGGTAGCAGCGGAACCGAAAGTTCGACTCAGCCTTCGTCGTCGCTGGCGCTGGCCGGATCGCGCAGCGGGCGGCACCGTCAACTTGGCTGCCGGCCGGCTTGCGAGATGCGGCTGAGCCGGATAGG
>CAXTUQ010000016.1:13409-24397 GCA_964247405.1 uncultured Acetobacteraceae bacterium | reverse complement strand
CGCGCACGTGGCCGAGTACCGCGACCCGCCCTGGGCCGAGCGCGCCCCGGCGGGGCCCGCCATGCTGGCCCAGCAGCGCGCGGGCGTGCCCGGCGGACAGCGCGCCGGATTGCACGTGCACCTGCACGCCGCTCGGCAGGCCCAGCAGGCGCATCGTGTTGGCGACATGGCTCCGGGACTTGCCGACCAGGCCGCCCAACTGGTCCTGGGTGAGGCCGAACTCGCCCATCAGCCGCTTGTAGCCTTGCGCCTCCTCGATGGGATCGAGGTCTTGGCGCTGCAGGTTCTCCACCAGGGACGCCGCCATAGCGTCCGCGTCGGACAGCTTGCGGACGAGGACCGGGGCCTCCTGCAGCCCCGCGGCCTGGGCGGCCCGCCACCGGCGCTCCCCGGCGATGATCTGGTAGCGCCCCGGCGCCGCGGGGTGCGGGCGCACCAGGATCGGCTGCAGGACGCCCTGCTGCTTGATGGAGGCGGCACGCTCGTCCAGCCGTCCCGGGTCCATGGCGACCCGCGGCTGGAACGGCCCCGGCTCCAGGGAGGCGAGCGGCAGGGCGGCGCGCGGTGCTGTGTCCGGGCCGGCGCCGGGCGATGCGTCCCCGAACAAGGCCGCGAGGCCCCGGCCGAGGCGGGGGGAGGCGTCACGCTCGGTCACTTCCCCCGCTGCTCCCGCCGCAGCACCTCGACAGCGAGGCGGAGATAGGCCTGCGCGCCGGGCGAGCGGAGGTCGTAGAGCATGAGCGGCTTGCCATGGCTCGGCGCTTCGGACACCCGCACGTTGCGGGGGATCACCGTCTGGTAAACGAGCGGGCCGAAGTAGCTGCGCACGTCCGCGGCGACAAGCTCCGACAGGTTGTTGCGTTTATCGAACATCGTCAGGACGATGCCTTGCAGGGCGAGCCGGGGGTTGAGGTGCTGCTGGACGCGCTCAATGGTGCGGACGAGCTGGCTGATGCCTTCCAGGGCGAAGAACTCGCATTGCAGCGGCACCAGCACCGCATCGGCCGCGACCAGGCCGTTGATCGTGAGCAGGCCGAAGCTGGGCGGGCAGTCGATCAGGACGAAGCTGTGGCGCCCGGAGGCGGCGGCGAGCGCCTGGCGTAGTTTGTACTCGCGCCGCTCCGACCCGGCCAGCTCGATCTCGGCCCCGGCCAGGTCGGCGTCCGCCGGCAGGATGCTGAGGTTGGGAATGTCAGTGGCGATCGCGTTGGCGGCGACGCTGTCCTCGCCGAGCAGCGCCGTGTAGGTCCCGCGTTCCCGCCGCGTTTGACCGATTCCCAGCCCGGTTGAGGCGTTGCCCTGCGGGTCCAGATCGACCAGCAGCACGGTTTCCCCGGCGGTTGCGAGCGCCGTAGCGAGGTTGATCGCCGTCGTGGTCTTGCCGACGCCGCCCTTCTGGTTGGCAATCGCCAGGATTCGGGTCGGTTGGGCGGCGCCGGGTGGCGGGGCGGCTTCGGCGGGCTGTTCAAGCATGGGCGATACCGGTGACGGCCAGGATCGTTGAGCCGGCGTCGCTTGGGTGGCCGAACCGCTTGATGCTCATGCGCCAGTGCTTCTCCGCTTGGGCAATCTCCTCCTCGACCCGCGCGCCCTTCGCGAACAAGGCGGTGCCGCCGGGGGCCAGCAGGCGATGGGCGTGCGCCAGCAGCGTCGCGAGCGGTGCCAAGGCGCGGGCGGTGATCAGCGGGGCGCGGGGCAGCGACAACTCCTCAATGCGCGTGCAATGCACTTGGACGGGGGCACCGGTTACACGCTGGGCCTCGATCAGGAAAGCGGCTTTGCGCCCATCGGCCTCGATAAGGTCGAAGGGAATGCCCGATGCCAGGGCGACGACGAGGCCGGGGAACCCCGCCCCAGAGCCGAGGTCCATGCCGCGCGGGACGCCTGCGGGGATGAGGGGCACGAATCGCAGGCTGTCCAGGATGTGGCGCGGCCACAGGTGGCCGCGGTCGCCTTGGGACACCAGGTTGATCGACTTCGTCCATTTCTGCAGCAGGGCGGCGAATTGCTGGAGCTGCTCGGCTGTTTCACGTGGAACGGCGTCCAATGCGTCGGGCGTCAATCGTTCATCCCCCCACGCCCGGCACAACCGGGACCGCCGGCCCCGCATGACAAAGCGTTCAGCGGGGCCTAACATAGCGGGCGTGCGCCGCACAGACGGCGGCCACGTTGACGAGGCTGCGATTGCCGCAACTGTCCATCCACGCCCCGTTCGGCGCCCTGACGTTCTCGGAGGATGACGGCGCCGTCGTGGCCGTGGATTGGGGATGGGGGCGCGACCAGGAGGAGACCGCGCTTCTGGTGCGGGCACGCGAGCAGATGCACGAGTACCTCGATGGCGGGCGGCGAAGTTTCGACCTGCCGCTCCGGCCGGCCGGCTCCGCCTACCAGCACAGGGTTTGGGCGACTCTCGCGTCGATTCCATGCGGGCAAACATGGACGTATTCGGCCGTCGCGCACAGGGCCGGCGGGACTGCCCGGACCGTCGCGGCGGCCAGCCGGCGCAACCCGCTCCCCATCCTCATCCCGTGCCACCGGGTGGTCGCGGCCCGCGGCTTGGGCGGCTACTCCGATGGGGAAGGCCTGGACACGAAGCGTTATCTGCTCCAACTCGAAACCCGACCCGCATGATATGCCGTCGGTCGCGGCGCACTGAGGAGAGGTAACGATGGCGCATGCAATCCGCATCCACGCCTATGGCGGTCCGGACGCAATGCAGTGGGACGACGTGCCGACGCCGGAGCCAGGCCCTGCCGAGGTGCTCGTCCACCACACCGCAATCGGCCTGAACTACATCGACGTTTATTTCAGGAACGGCCTCTACAAGGCGCCGTCCCTGCCGGCGACCTTGGGCATGGAGGCGGCGGGCGTCGTCAAGGTCGTCGGCTCGGACGTGGCCAGCCTTTCGGTCGGCGACCGCGTCGCCTACGCCACCGGGCCGATCGGGGCGTACTCCACGGATCGCGTCATCTCCGCCGACCGGGTGGTGCGCGTGCCGGACGGGATCAGCGACCAGACGGCGGCGGCCATGATGCTGCAAGGCATGACGGCGCAGTACCTCGTCCGCCGGACCTATGCCGTGAAGGGCGGCGACACGATCCTGGTCCATGCCGCGGCGGGCGGGGTCGGGCTGATCCTGTGCCAGTGGGCGAAGCATTTGGGCGCGACCGTGATCGGCGTCGTGTCTACGGACGAGAAGGCGCGCGTCGCCAAGGAGCACGGCGCGGCCCACGTGATCGTCGGCCACGACAAGCTGGCGTCCGAGGTCAAGAGCATCACCGGCGGCAAGATGGTGCCGGTCGTGTACGACAGCGTGGGCAAGGACACCTTCACCGCCAGCCTGGACTGCCTGGCGCCGCTTGGCACCATGGTCAGCTACGGCAACTCCTCCGGCCCGGTGCCCCCGTTCGAGCTTGCGGTGCTCGGCGCCAAAGGCAGCCTGTTCCTGACCCGCCCGACGCTGGCCACGTACACGGCGTCACGGACCGACCTGGAGCAGTCGGCGCAGGACCTGATGGGGGTGGTGGCGTCGGGTGCCGTGCAGATCAAGGTCAACCAGAGCTTCGCCCTGAAGGACGCGGCCGAGGCGCACCGTGCGCTGGAAGCGCGCAAGACGACGGGCAGCACCGTGCTGATCCCGTGATGGCGGGGACCAAGCTCGGGGCAGGCAGCAACGGGAGAGGACGATGAGCGGAACGGACGGTGCAGACCCGGTGGCCGAGGGACGGCGTGCGGCGGCCAGCAAGGGGGAAACCGTGTCGAACCCATATCCGAAGGGCACGGAGGAACACGCCAAATGGCTGGAAGGCTACGAAAGCGCGCTGGAGGCGGAGGATGACGACCTGCCCTCGGACTTCGTTTGAAGTGCCGATTCCGGACTTCGCCTAAAGCGCCTGATGCTTGACCCGGCCGGCCGCGTGGTGATGGTGTCGGGCGCCGCCCGCGGCATCGGCCGGGCGGTGGTGAACCGGCTGCTCGCCGACGGCTTCCGCGTGTCCGCCGGCGTCCGCACCTCCAGCCTCAAGCCCTCCGACCGCCTGCTCGTGCACCGCTACGATGCCGAGAGCCTGGACAGCGCGCAGAACTGGCGGGACGCGACCCTCGCGCGGTTCGGGGCGCTGCACGGCCTGGTCAACGCCGCCGGGGTGTCGCTGCCCGGCGCCACCCTCGCGGATGCGGGGGAGGACGCGCTCGACGCGATGTGGCTGGTCAACGTCAAGGCGCCGCTGCGGCTGATCCGGCTGCTGCTGCCGGCGTTGCGGCAGGGAGGCGACGGCCGGGTCGTCAATGTGTCGTCGCTGTCGGGCAAGCGCGTGGCCAACGCCAATGTCGGCTACGCGATGAGCAAGTTCGCCCTCCTGGCGCTCACCCACGCCGTGCGGCGGGAAGCCTGGGACGACGGCGTGCGCGCCACCGCGGTCTGCCCCGGCTTCGTCGCGACCGACATGACGGCGGGCGTCACCAGCTTCCCGCGGGAGCGCATGACGCAAGCCTCCGACATCGCGGCCCTCGTCGCGATGGCCCTGCTGCTGCCCAGCACCGCCAACGTCGCGGAGCTGCTGGTCAACTGCCGCCTGGAACCTTCGTTCTGAGGAGGCATGGTTCTTGAATACCTCTCATCGGTGCAGACGGAGATTCGGTAATGGCGGACGTCGTCGTGGTCGGCGCGGGGATCAGCGGCGCGGCCACTGCCTATGAGCTGGCGACGGCCGGCCTGGAGGTGGTCCTGATCGACCGCTACGGCCCCGCCGCCATGGCCTCTGGCTGGACGCTCGCCGGGGTGCGGCAGTCCGGGCGCCACCCGGCCGAGCTGCCGCTGGCCCGGCGGGCGGTGTCGATCTGGGAGCACTTGGCCGAGCAGCTCGGCGGGCCGACCCATTACCGGCGGCGCGGCAACCTCCGCCTTGCCCGCACGCCGGAGGAGCTGGCCAGCCTTTCCGGCATGGTGGAGGAGCAGCGCGCGGCCGGCCTGGACCTGTCGCTGCTCGACCCGAAGCAGGTGGCGGAGCTTGCCCCGGCGGTGTCCCCCGCGGTGCTCGGCGCGTCCTACTGCCCCACGGACGGCCATGCCGACCCGCAGGCGACGGTGCAGGCCTTCGTGGACGCCGCCGTCCGCGCCGGCGCCGAAACGCGGTTCGGCGAGGACGTGCTGTCCATCGACACGGCAAACGGCCGGGTGGTCGGGGTGACGACGGGCGCCGGGCACATCCCGGCCGGGCGCGTCATCCTGGCAGCCGGAGTGTTCGGCAACCGGCTGCTGCAGCCGCTCGGCTTGTCCGTGCCGCTGCGGGTGCGCCTAGTGACGGCGGTCCGCACCGCCCCGGCGGCGGCGGTGCTCGACCAAGTGATCGGCGTTGCCAACGCCGATTGCGCCGGGCGGCAGGAGGTGACGGGCCGGTTCCGCTTCACCGGCGGCAGCACCGAATGGACCGGCGAGATCGAGGACACTGCTATGAAGGAGGGGGCCCGCCCCCGGGTGCGCCCGCCGACGCGCGGGGTCGCCGACGCGATCCGCTTGTTCGGGGCCGCCATCCCCGCGGTGCTGGACACGCCCATTGACGAGATCTGGGCCGGGCTGATCGACCAGACGCCCGACGCGTTGCCGGTGCTGCAATCGGTGGACGAGCCGGCGGGCCTCGTGATCGCCATGGGCTTTTCCGGCCACGGCTTCTGCCTCGGTCCCGTCACCGGCCAGATCGCCGCCGCCATGGCGCAGAACCTGCCCGTGGACCTCCCGCTGGAACCGTTCGCACTGAGCCGCTTCGACCGCTGGAACGCGCCGAGCGAGCCGATGACTTTGCATGGGTAGCCCCGCGTGACCCGCTTCGTCCTGCACCGGGCCGGGCAAAGCCTGCTGCTGCTCCTGCTCGTCTCGATGATCGGCTTCGCCTTGCTGCATTTGGCGCCGGGCGGCCCGTTGGCGCAGTTCGCGCTGACGCCCGGCATGTCGCAGGAAGCGATGCAGCGGATCGCGCACCAGATGGGCCTCGACCAGCCTTTGCCGGCGCAGTACGTGCAATGGCTGCGCCGCCTGCTCGTCGGCGACTGGGGCCGGTCGTACCGCGACAGCCAGCCGGTGCTGTGGGTGATCGGCTCGCACCTTGGCGCGACGCTGGAGCTGATGGCCAGCTCCACCCTGCTCGCGGTGATCCTCGGCACCTGGGTCGGCGTGCTGGGGGCGATCCGGCGCCACTCGCTGGCCGACTACGCCGCGACCGTGGGCGCCATGGTCGCGCTGTCGATCCCGACCTTCTGGTTCGGATTGGTGATGATCTACGTGTTCTCCGTCCGCCTCGCCTGGCTGCCGGCCGGCAACATCGCGACGGCGGGCGACGGCTCCTTGCTCGACTACGCGCGCCACCTGATCGAGCCGTGCGTCGTCCTGGCCCTCGTCACGGTGGCGACCTGGAGCCGCTACATGCGGGCGTCGATGCTGGAGGTGGTCAACCAGGACTACGTCCGCACCGCCCGCGCCAAGGGGCTGCGCCGGACGCAGGTGCTGGTGCATCACAGCCTGCGCAACGCGCTGCTGCCGATGATCACGGTGGCCGGGCTGCAGCTTCCGACCTTGCTGAGCGGCGCGCTGGTGACGGAGACGGTGTTCACCTGGCCCGGCATGGGCCGCCTGTTCCTCGACAGCCTGGGCTACCGGGATTATCCCGTGGTCATGGGCCTGCTGATCTTCTCGGCTGTGTTGGTCCTCGCCGGCAACCTCGTTGCCGACCTGCTGTACGTCGCCGCCGACCCCCGGATACGCCTCACGTGAGCGGCGCCGTCGCCGATATCCCGGCCGCCTCCTTCCCGCCCGCGCGCCCCACCCGGGCGGCCTCGCGATTCCTGCGGCACCGGCTGGCGGTCGCCGGGGTGGCCGCCGTGGCGCTGCTCATCGCCGCCTGCACCATTGGGCCGATGCTGAGCGCCTACGGCCCCCTCACCATCGACCTGCGCCACCGCTTCCAGGCGCCGCTCGCCGGGCCGCATTGGCTGGGCAGCGACCAGTTGGGGCGCGACCTGCTGGTGCGGCTGCTGATGGCCGGGCGCATCTCGCTCACCGTGGGCTTCGTCGCCATGGGCATCAGCACGGTGGTGGGCGTCGCCGTGGGCCTGCTCGCCGGCTTCTACCGCGGCTGGGTCGGCACGGCGCTGATGCGGCTGGTCGATGCCGTGCTGTGCTTCCCGTCCATCTTCCTGCTGCTGACGCTGGCCGCTCTCGTCAGCCCGAGCCTCGCCACCATCACCCTCATCATCGCGCTGACCGCGTGGATGGAGGTGGCGCGCGTGGTGCAGGGCCAAGTCATCGCGTTGCGGGAACGCGACTTCGCCGTGGCGGCGGAGGCCATCGGCGCCAGCGACGGGTACATCATGCTGCGGGAGCTGCTGCCCAACATCATGGCGCCGATCATCGTGGCGGCGACCCTCAACGTCGCGCGGGCCATCCTCATGGAATCCTACATCAGCTACCTCGGCTACGGCATCCAGCCGCCGGCCGCGAGCTGGGGCAACATGCTGAACAACGCGCAGGAGTACTTGGAAAGCGCGCCCTGGCTGGCCTTGCTGCCCGGCGCCGTCATCACGCTGGCCGTCACCAGCTTCAACTTCATCGGCGACGGGCTGCGCGACGCGCTGGACCCGCGGCTGGACCGCGCGGCGTGACGGACGACCTGCTCCGGGTCGAGGGCCTGACGGTGCGCTTCGGCGGCGTGCCGGCCATTGAGGACGTGTCCTTCGCCCTGCGCCCCGGCGAAACGCTGGCCATCGTGGGCGAGTCGAGTTCCGGCAAGAGCGTCACCGCCTTGGCACTGATGCGGCTGCTGGACCAACGGGCCTGCAGCGTCGCCGGTCGTGCGCTGCTGCGCGGCGCGGACGGACAGCAAACCGACCTGCTCGCCCTGCCGGAGCGGGCGATGGCCGACCTGCGCGGGCGGGCGCTGGGCATGATCTTCCAGGAGCCGATGGCCTCGCTCAACCCCGTGCACACGGTGGGCGGCCAGATCAGCGAGGGGCTAATCCGCCACGAACGCCTGTCCCCCCGCGCCGCCGCCGCGCGGGCGGTGGACCTTCTGGCGGAGGTCGGCATCCCGGAGCCGGGGCGGCGCGCGTCCGCCTTTCCGCACCAGTTGTCCGGCGGCATGAGGCAGCGCGCCATGATCGCGATTGCGCTTGCCTGCCGCCCGCGTATCCTGATCGCGGACGAGCCGACCACGGCGCTCGACGTGACCATCCAGGCGCAGATCCTCGACCTGCTGCGGCGGCTCCAAGGGGAGACGGGCATGGCGGTGGTGTTCATCACCCACAACCTCGGCGTGGTGGCGGAGATCGCCGACCGCGTGGTGGTGATGTATGCCGGCCAGGTGGTGGAGGACGCGCCGGTGGCGGCGCTGCTGGAGCATCCGGCGATGCCTTACACCGCCGGGCTGATGCGCTCCGTGCCGCGGCTCGATGCCGCTTTGGCCACCGTTCGCCGCCTGGCCGCCATCCCTGGCAACGTGCCCGACCCGCGGCAGCGCCCGGCGGGCTGCACCTTCCACCCGCGCTGCGGCCACGCCCGGCCCGACCCGTGCCAGCGTGCCCGGCCCGCGCTGGAGTGGGCGGCGCCCGAGCACCAGGTGCGCTGCGCCCGCTGGCGGGAGATCGCGGCGTGACCGAGCCGCTTGTCCGGGCCGAGGTGCTCGTCCGGGTCCGCGGCCTCAGCAAATGGTACCCGCTGCCGCGCCGCGGCTTGTTCCGCCCCCGCGAGCAGCTTCGCGCGCTCGACGGCGTCTCCTTTGACATCCGGCGCGGCGAGGTGCTGGGGCTGGTGGGCGAATCCGGCTCCGGCAAGACCACGGTGGGCCGCACGCTGATGCGGCTCACGGAACCGACGCGGGGCACGATCCACTTCCGCGGCCAGGACATCACCCACCTGCCGCGCCGCCAGCTTCGCCCGGTGCGCCGGCACATGCAGTTGGTGTTCCAGGACCCCTACGGCTCGCTCAACCCGCGCATGAGCGTCGAGCGCATCCTGTCCACCCCGCTGCTGGTGCACGAACCCGCCCTGTCGCGCCCTCAGCGCCGCACGCGCGTCGAACAGGCGCTGGACCTCGTCGGCCTGTTCCCCGGCGCCGCCGACCGCTACCCGCACGAGTTCTCCGGCGGCCAGCGGCAGCGCATCGGCATCGCCCGCGCCCTGATGGCCGGGCCGGAGCTGCTGGTCGCGGACGAGCCGGTATCCGCGCTGGACGTGTCGGTGCAGGCGCAGGTGGTGAACCTGCTGCTCGACCTGCGGGAACGGCTCGGCCTCACCGTCCTGTTCGTGGCGCATGACCTGGCCGTGGTCGGCACCATCTCCGACCGGGTCGCGGTGATGTACCTGGGCCGCATCGTCGAGCTGGCGGACACGGCCGCCCTGTTCACCGGGCCGCGCCACCCCTACACGGAGGCGCTGTTCTCCGCCGTGCCGGCGCTTGACCCCGCAGCGCGGCGCCGGCGCATCCTGCTGCAAGGCGACGTGCCCAGCCCGGTGGCGCCCCCCTCCGGCTGCACCTTCCGCACCCGCTGCCCCTACGCGCAGCCGCGCTGCGCCAAAGAGCCGCCGGACCTGCGCGAGGTCGCCCCGGGCCATTGGAAAGCCTGCGTGCGCGACGACCTGTCTTTGGCCGCGCCGGTGGCGGCCCCCGTCCTGCAATCCACGCAAGCCGATTAGGAGTGTATGCCATTGGGACCCGAGATTGACCCGTTCGAGGCCGACGACCGGCAGCCCACGCGGACCGGGATCGTCGTCATCGGCGGCGGCATCATCGGCATTTCCACCGCCCTGGCACTGGCCCAGGCCGGCGTCGCCGTGACCCTGTGCGAGAAGGGCCAGCTCGTGGCCGAGCAGTCGAGCCGCAACTGGGGCTGGGTGCGCAAGACCGGGCGCGACGAGCGGGAAATCCCGCTCATCATCGAGAGCCTGCGGATGTGGAAGGAGATGAACCGCACCGTCGCCGCCGAGACCGGCTTCCGCGAATGCGGCGTGCTGTATGTCGACGAGACTGACACCGACCGGGCGCACCACGAGGCCTGGCTGGAACGCGCCCAGCCCTACCAGATGAGTTCCCGCCTGGTCGAGGGCGAGGACCTGGCCGCCCTGCTGCCCGGCGCCGCCCGCGCCTACAAATCCGGGCTGTACACCCCCGACGACGGCCGGGCGGAGCCGCAGAAGGCCGGCCCCGCCATCGCCCGCGCGGCGCAGCGCCTCGGCGCGGTCATCCTCACGCAATGCGCCGTGCGCGGCCTCGACATGGCGGGCGGCCGGGTCGCGGGCGTGGTGACGGAGCACGGGCGCATCGCCTGCGACGGCGTGGTGCTGGCGGGCGGCGCGTGGTCGCGCTTGTTCTGCGGCAGCCTCGGCCTGCGCCTGCCGCAGCTCAAGGTGCGGTCCTCCGTGCTGCGCACCGCACCGCTCCCCGGCGGCCCCGAGGTGTCGGCCTGGACCAGCCAGTTCGCCTACCGCAAGCGCATGGACGGCGGCTACACCATCGCCAACGGCTCGGCCAACGTGGTGCCGCTGGTGCCCGACACGCTGCGTTTCTTCCGCGAGTTCCTGCCGGCCGCCAAGGCGACCCGGCGCAGCCTGCGCCTCCGCCTCGACGGGCGCTTCATGGCCGAGGCCCGCACCCCCCGCACCTGGGCGCTCGACGCCCGAAGCCCGTTCGAGCAGGTGCGGACGCTCGACGCCGACCCGGCGCCGGGCATCAACAGCGGGGCGGTGACGGCGCTCAAGGCGGTGTTCCCGGTGTTCGCGGCCATGCAGGTCGTGCAGCAATGGGCCGGCATGATCGACGTGACGCCGGACGCGGTGCCGGTGATCAGCCCCATCGACGACGTGCCGGGCCTGGTGGTCGCGACCGGCTTTTCCGGCCACGGCTTCGGCATCGGCCCGGCCGCCGGCCGGCTCGCCGCCGACCTCGTCACCGGGGCCGCGCCGCTGGTGGACCCGGCGCCGTTCCGCTTTTCCCGCGTCAGCG